>PFMC01000080.1 GCA_002785295.1 Candidatus Komeilibacteria bacterium CG_4_10_14_0_8_um_filter_37_78 | reverse complement strand
TCCAGACCGAGAAAAAGACTTGGCTGGAAGACCCCTTATGAGGTATTCTATGAAAAGACAGGTGTTGCACTTCGAGTTTGAATGTACCGCTACATCAATTGACAAATCGCTTCGGATGTGCTATACTGGATATGTTACTAGGTCTAACAAATTAACTAGGTCTGCCAGGCGGTTTAGGTCCCGAATGGCGCAATAAACAAATGAATAGAGGGCCAAAAAATATAATATTTTTTATTTTTGCATTTTTTTGTATTAGCCTTATAAGTGGGCTTTTTTATATTCCTGTAACTTTTTCAAAAGCTTCAATTCTAGACTCCCCCATTTCACAACCCAATCTAGTAGAGCTAACAAATCAAATCAGGGCCGTCAAAGAATTGAGCCCCTTACTATTCAATGATCAGTTGCAACAAGCTGCCATGGACAAAGCCAATGATTTGATAAAGAATAATTATTTTTCTCACAACTCTCCTCAGGGCAAACCTTTTAATACTTGGATTGAAGAGACTGGCTATGAATACCAAATCATTGGCGAGAATTTAGCAACTGGCTATGCCACCAACAAAGAAGTGATGAAAGCTTGGATGGATTCACCAACTCACCGCGACAATATACTCAATCAAAAATATAGAGAAATTGGTATTGCGGTCATTAAAAAAGAGATTGATCACCAAGAGCAAACTCTAGTCGTACAAATATTTGGATCACCCAGAAAACTATATCTCTCCGAATTATTTACTGGCTACAATCAAAGTGAAACAATATCACAAGGCTTATTATACGTTTAAAACTAATACTAATATTAAGGCTAAAACAATACGATACCACGCAAACGGATAAAGTGAATGCTGCTGTAAATAATTTAGGAAAAATTTAATAACAAAAATAGAAAAAACAAAAGTTATGACCAATGCCACTAACTGGATAATAATTGTGTTCATCATCATCCCCTCACTAATCAACATACTAAGGCCACGCAGACTAGCACCTAGTAAAGTAGGGATAGCCAATAAGAATGAGTAACGAGCAGCCTCTGCTCGTTTTAATTTTAAAAACATACCAGTGATGATGGTGATACCACTTCTAGATGTACCAGGAATAAAAGCTAGACACTGCCACAACCCCAAATAAATCGCTTGCTTGATGGTCAACTCTTTGACCGTCTTTTTTTGCTCTGCATATTTCTCAACCAATATCATCAAGAAACCAACAACAACTAACATCCCCACTACCCAGTAAGTTGCTCTAAAAATATTAACAATAATATCTTCTAAAAAAAATCCAATGACTGCTGCTGGGATGGTAGAAATTATTAACAGCCAAGCCAGACGACTGTCTTCATTGTGCTGACCCTGGAAAGACAAAAGCCAACCCTTAATCAATTTTACCAAATCTTTACGAAAATAAAATAGCAAAGCTAATAAAGAACCAGCGTGCAAAATAATATCATACTGTATTTCATTTAAAGGCGAGCTAATAAAGTGATGCCAAATAACTAGATGTCCAGAACTGGATACTGGGATGAATTCGGTAATGCTCTGGATTAAAGAGCTAAAGATAATGTATAATGTTATCATAATTGATAAAATAAATAATATGCCAATTTACTTCATTCCTCTGATCATTATCGCCTCTGTCCAAATACTAAAGTTGATTATTGAATCCTGGAGAAATAAATTTACCTGGAACCATCTCTTTAGTAATGGGGGCATGCCATCTTCTCATTCTGCCTTGGCGGCTTCTGCTACTACTATTATCGCTCTAGAATACGGGGCTGAATCACCTCTTTTTGTCTTGGCTTTAGTTTTTACGCTAGTAGTTGTCTGGGATGCTTTCACTATTCGCTATCAACTTGGCAATCATGGTCAAATGATCAATAGACTAGTCAAGGAGTTGCCCGATAACAAGGAATATCAATTTCCATTATTAATTGAACGCTGGGGACACAAAGCGAGCGAAGTGATTGTTGGGATCATACTTGGTGTTATTTTCACTTATCTCCTCTACGCGCTCTAATACTAAAAAATTTGAAAACTACAACTAAAAACTAAAAGACTAAATCAAGCTCGTGCCAGTCATCTTCACGGGCTTTTTTAATCCCATGATCTTAATAATAGTAGGCGCTATATCGGCTAAAATGCCGGCTGGTACCTGATTGTAGAGGTTTTGCGAGTTTATACCTGGAATAATAGTTTTACCCTTCAATTCATTAGCTATAATATAAAGCGGTACTGGATTGGTGGAGTGCTCCTTATCAATCTCGCCAGTTCTTAATTTAAATAGCTCTTCAGCATTGCCATGGTCAGCGGTGATTAAAACCACTCCATTTCTCGCTAGAGTAGTGCTGACTATTTTGCCGACATTCTCGTCCAAGAACTCAACAGCAGTTTGTGTCGCTTTTATATTACCAGTATGCGCTACCATATCTGGATTGGCAAAATTGGCAACAATAAAATCATATTGATCATCCTGAATACCAGCAATGATCGACTCTGTGACTTTAGCAGCGCTCATTTTTGGCACTTCATCATAAGAAGCCACTCTAGGTGATGGTATCAATGCTCTTTCCTCACCTTCATATTCAGCTTCCTGACCACCATTGAAGAAAAAAGTGACGTGTGCATATTTCTCAGTTTCGGCAACATGGTATTGTTTCAAACCTGCTTGAGCAATGACAGCAGCTAGTGGAGTCTCCACCCTGACTGGCGGAAAAGCAATTTTTGCTGGTAAGTCTTTTTCGTACTCAGACATAGTAACAAAGTACAGATCATTCAAATAGGGACGTTCTTTTGAAAATCGATCTAAGCTTGGCAAAACAAAGGCTTTGGTCAATTGTCTAGCCCGATCAGAACGATAATTGAAAAATATCAAAGCATCGTTGTCTTGTACTAAGCCAACTGGCTTATCTTCATTATTTATAATAATAACTGGCTCTAGCTCCTCATCGTAAATACCAGCACCGTATGATTCTTTGATTGCTGCAACGGCAGATTGATTATGATGTTTTGCTTCACCAGCCACCATGGCATTATAAACTAGCTCTGTCCGCTCCCAATGATTGTCACGGTCCATAGCATAAAATCTACCACTAACACTTGCTATCTTGCCAATACCAATTTGCTTAATCTTCTCTTCAAGTTTAGTAACAAATTTCTCACCAGAATTATAAGGAGTGTCACGACCATCTAGAAAAACATGAACAAAGACATTTTTAACTTGTTGTTGTAGAGCTACCTCCAACAAAGCATATAGATGCTCATTATAACTATGAACGCTACCATTAGAAAGCAAGCCTAATAAATGTAAATTACTATTATTATTCTTAACATGCTGACAAGCATTGATAAATTCTTCATTGGCATAAAATGACTTATCAGCAATAGACTTGGTGATTCGTGGTAAATTCTGATAAATGATTTGACCACCACCAATAGAAAGGTGACCCACCTCTGAATTACCCATCTCGCCCCAAGACAAACCAACTGCTTCGCCAGCAGACTGCAAGGTGACAGTTGGATAATCAGTAGCATAACTATCAATATTGGAAATTTTGGAAAAACTAATAACATTGGATTTGGATGGCGCCGCTATCCCCCATCCGTCCAAAATCAATAAAACAACAGGTTTTGGTCTAGTTTCAAACATCTCTACTTAATTAAAGATTTAGCAGTCATTAGTTTTCCTTTGGGTAACTCTAAAATTTCTAAGATAGTTGGTGCTACATTAGCAAGAGCACCAGTAATTAATCTATATTTATGAGATGAAACAATAATCAAAGGCACTAAATTGGCTGAATGCTCTGTATCAATCTCCCCTGTTTCTAAATCGATCATTTCTTCAATATTGCCATGATCTGCTACAATCATTAAGGTTCCGTTTTTCTTTTTTATTTCATCATACAAAATAGCTAAATACTGATCAACGGCCTCAACTGCTTTTATCCCGGCCTGTAAATTTCCTGTGTGACCAACCATGTCTGGATTAGGATAATTAACACAAATAAAATCAAAACTATCGGTTTTAATATACTTAACTAATTCTTTGGTCATCTCTACGATCGACATTTCTGGTTTTTCAGCATAGGATCTCACATTGGGTGATGGTATCATCAAACGACTTTCTCCACCAACATGATCCGCATAACCACCATTAAAAAAGTAAGTAACATGAGCAAACTTTTCACTCTCAGAAATATATAGTTGGCGTAGATCCTTCAAAGCCATCGGTAGGGTGTCTTTTATATCTTCACTGGGATAAGCACTCAAAATATCACCCAGGTCTGGCCCAAAATCAGTCATAGCTACAAACCTAATATTCTTCAAAACTTTCTTTCTTTTGAATGATCCTAAGTTCATCTTATTAAAATCAGCTTGCACAAAACATTTTGCTAATTGACGTCCACGATCTGAACGTAAATTATAAAAAATAATGACATCATTGGTATTAATAGTCTCTACTGTCTTTTTATCTTTGGCAATTGCTGTGGGTTTTAAAAACTCATCGGTTTCATTTCGATTATAAGCTTGAATGATTGCTTCTTTAGCTGAAGTCGTCAGATGACCCTGTCCCAAGGTCAATAAGTCATAGGCTTCCTCAGTCCGCTCCCAATGTTTATTTCGATCCATAGCATAAAATCTTCCCATGATCGAAACTATTTGTTCGCCATTCTTAAATCCTAAGGTAAGATCATTGATAAAATTGATCGCAGCATGTTGAGGTGCATCACGACCATCAGTGAATAAATGAATACAGATCTTACCAACCTTTTCTCGTGCCAATAAGTCTAGTAAAGCAAAAATATGTTTTCGTTCGGCATGAGCTGACTCACTGCCAGACAAGAGGCCCATCAAGTGCATCGTTGATTTATTGGTTTTAACATGTCTTATGGCTGATAAAAAAGCTGAATTTTTAGAAAATCTACCCTTATCAATAGCATTATTAATCAATAATGAATCTTGCTTCACCACTCTACCAGCGCCCAGATTTAAATGTCCTGCTTCAGAATTTCCAAATTGATTACGTGGCAAACCAACATCTTTTCCAGATGCTTTCAATTTTGTATGTGAATATTCTTTCCAGAATCGATCAAAATTTGGTGTTTTGGCTAAAGTAATAGCATTTCCTTTGTTTGGCTTAGATAAACCCCACCCATCCAAAATGGCTAGTACTAGTGGCGTATTTTTTTTCTGTTTAGTCATTATTCTAATTCTTCAACTATTTCTAAAAGACGATTATACTTGACGATTCTCTCTCCTCTGGAGGTGGCGCCAATCTTGATAAAATCAGCGTGTACAGCAACTGCCAAATCAGCAATGAAATCATCTGTAGTTTCACCGCTGCGATGAGAAATAGTAACATTATACTGATTTGCTTGAGCCATCTTTACGGCTTCGATCGTCTCGGTCAGCGTCCCAATTTGATTGGGTTTAATCAAAATACCATTAGCCACATGTTTGTCGATCCCTTCTTGCAAACGCGTAGTATTGGTAGTAAATAAATCATCACCAATTAAGATAATATTATTTTCTTTAATCTTGTCATTAGCTGTCAATTTCTGCCAACCATCCCAATCGTCTTCTGCTAAACCATCTTCAATTGCCATAATTGGATACTTCGCAATCCATTGTCGATAATATTCAATTAGCTCATCTGAGTTAAAGGCTTTTTTGTCTAAATCCAATTGATACTTTTTAGTGCCCGTATTATAGAAAGTGGAAGAGCCAGCATCTAGACCAAAAAAGATATCCTGACCAATCTGATAATTTGCTTTACCAACAGCTGATAAGATCATATCCCAAACTTCATTAGTATCTTTGACGTCAGGTGCATAACCACCTTCTGCGCCAAAATCTGTATCATAACCTTTTTTTACCAGCTCGCTACCCAAAGCATGGAATATTTCTGCACATGCTCGCAGAGCAGTTGGATAATGTTTAATACCAGATGGAATGATCCAAAACTCCTGCCAGTCCAAATTTGTATCAGCGTGTTTACCACCATTCATAATATTGGCTAGCGGTGTGGGTATCTGCCAATCATCATATTGCAAACCATAAATTTCTCGCAAATACTTATAGAGAGATTTACCCTCAGCTAGTGCTCCCAATCTAGCAGCTGCCAGTGAAACTCCTAGAATAGCATTGGCGCCAAGTTTGCTTTTATTATCTGTGTTGTCAGCCTCAATCATTTTCTGATCAATGCCTGGCAAATCTTTTATTTCATGGCCCTTCAACAAATCATTGATAGTGGTGTTAACATTCTCAACTGCTTTCAATACTCCCTTGCCACGATAACGACTCTGATCATTGTCTCTTAATTCTAAAGCTTCATGTACGCCAGTGGAAGCACCTGATGGCACACTAGCTTTAGCAGAAAAACCATTGTCTAGTGTGATTTTTACTTGGACTGTTGGATACCCTCTCGAATCCAAAATCTCAGTAGCGCTGATTTTATCGATTTTATCACTTTGCATATATTTTGAATTAATAATTACTTAAGTTTATCAAAAATGGGTAATTTACCATCCTCTAAGTATTTTAACATAGCTCCCCCTCCTGTGGAAATAAAACTAAAATGCTGAGCAATATTCAGATCATTGATCAGATCAACCGTCTCTCCCCCACCAGCCACTTTCTTCGCCTTGCTGGCTGCTATAGCCAAAGCTATCTCATTACTACCTCTTTGCCAAGCAAGTTGCTCATAATAGCCCATGGGCCCATTAAATACTATTTGTTTTGCTGATTTGATAATCTCTTTATAATATTCTAATGTCTCTGGCCCAAGATCATAAATATAATCCCCTTTCTCAACTTCATTAACAGGCTTTATCTTTCTGCCAGATTTTGTTTTCACAACTACATCGATTGGTAATAAGATCTTGGCACTGATCAGCTTCTTACAAGCGCTGATTGACTTTGGCTCATAAACAGACTTGCCAATTTCAAAATCAAAGGCCTTGAGAAAAGTATTGGCCAATACACCACCCAATAAAATATAGTCATACTGCTTAAGCAAATTTTTAATAATCTTGATTTTAGTCTCTGCCTTAGCACCACCTAAGATTAAAATACTACCAGGTTTTTTTGTCGTAATACCTTTTAGATTGGCAACTTCTGCCAAAAACCTAAAGCCAGCATAACTTGGCAGATAATCTGCGATGGCATTGACTGATGACTCTTGGCGATAAGATGCAAAAGCTTCAAAGACATAATAATCACCCAAGCTAGCCAATTGCTTTGCCCAACGCTTACAATTCAGATGCTCTCTTGGAAAGAAACGAATGTTTTCTAAGAGGATTAAATCCGACTGTGATACTTTGGCCTGCTCAATAGTTTTGACAAAATCAACCTTGTGTTTGATCAAAGTAGAAAAATGTTTGGCAATTGGTTCTAATGACAAACTTTTAACCACTTTATTTTCTGGCCTACCAAGGTGTGATAACAAAATTACTTTGGCTTTATTCTTCAATAAATAATTAATGGTCTGCAAACTATGTCTAATTTTTGTATCATCCAAAACCTTGCCCTTACTCATGGCTACATTAAAATCAACTCTAACAATAACAGTTTTGTTTTTAAGATTTTTAAGTTGTGTAATTTTTTTCATCTTAGCCAAATAGTTTTATTAACTCATCTGCTTGTTTACTACTAATTTTTGTGACAGCATAATCATTTTGAACTAACACAAAATCTCCCACCATCAATTGATCCTCAATCACATCAAGTTTTAAAGTCTTAATCTCTCCACCAGCTTCAGCTTTCACTGTCTTTTCAGCTACTTCAATAATTTTATAGGGTATAGAAATACACATTATATTCCTTCAATACTAACCAATTCCCAAATATCACCACCAATTTCAACAATATTGATCTCGGCATCGGCAGCAATAGTTCCTTTAGCTAGATTACGTATATTAAAAGCTAAATTATCAGGGTTGATAATCTCTCCATGTTCTTCAATCTGCCCCAGTTTGATCTCAATTTGATCAACCTGTTTTAAATTATTTTCTTCGGCTTTAGCCAAAACTACTTTTAAAATTTTGTCAGCCTCGTGTAAATCATGCATAGGATTATGTTAAAAGTTATAAGTTAAAAGTTAAAAGTTTCCGCCGGAAACGCCTTGCCTATTGGCAGGCAGGTAGCGATGCAGGTGGGCCTAATTACCTAAGTAGCTAAGTACCTACCGTCCTAATGCGTGGCACAACTAATACAAGGATCATAAGCGCGAATCAATAATCTTATTTGTTGCCTTCTTTCTTGATCTGACATATTTTTAATATCTGGTAGATAAATTTTTAAATCATCTTCCAGATTATACAAAAATTGTGCAGTTGGCGTGATGACATTACAATCTCTGATCAAACCATCTTGATCCAATCGATAATAATGAAAGAGCATACCCCTTGGCGCTTCTACTGCACCGACACCCTCACTTGCTTTGACTCTATATTTTTGCTGTGTCTCTGGCTGAACTCCCTGATCTACAATTTTATCTAATATTTTCTGTGAAGCTTCTAAACAATGCACTACTTCAATTGCTTGAGCCAAGACATTGTGAAATGAATTATAAGTGGGCAGTTTAATCTTGGTTTGCTGTAATAATTTTTTTGCCAACGGCTGCAATTGTTGATGATTGTTATTGAGCCGAGCAATAGCTCCAACCATAAAACTATTACCATCAAGTTTCGCTTTTTTGACAGCCTCATAAGGCTTTCTAATCTCTGTGATCTTACCAGCAAATTCTTCAATATCAATAGCATAAGTCTGATTTGATTTTATTCGACCATGATAAATCCCATATTGTTCTTTTGAAAATAGGCTCAAATATTCGGTTTCTCTTGAAAAATCAGGATACTTCAATTTCATAAAAAGCTTTGCCAATTGAGTCGCTTGTTGAATAATCTTTGGTAATTCTGATTGTAATTTCTTCAAATCTTCAACATCTGGCAAAACTTTGAAACCACCAATTTCTGAGGCAATCGGATGAATCGTCCGACCACCAACAACTTTGACCATTTCTGTTGACCAGTTTCGTATCCGCAAAGTAAATTCAGTTTCTTTTGGATGCTTCTTGATTAATTGTAAATCATTCAGAATGCCATAAAAGTCAGGCAAAGACAAAAAGAATAAATGCAAAGCATGGCTATGAATCACTTGTGAATATTGCATTAGTTCTCTCAAGTCTGTAGTCTGCTGCGTAACTTTAATTTGTAGTGCCGTTTCCAAAGCTTTGATCGCTGTCAAATTATGAACTACTGGACAAATACCACAAATCCGCGATGTAATCACGGGCGCATCCGTAAAATGTCTGCCAATCAACATCCCTTCGATCAAGCGAGCTCCTTCTTGAGTTTCAATCCGTGCTTTTGCAACTTCATTATCAAGAATATGCCCCAAGAATCCGGCATGACCTTCCATTTTTGCTAAATGATTTATTTGTATTCTCATACTCTTCTGTCTAATAACTAATATATCAATTCCAACCTCTTAAATGTCAATAATATTCAAGGTTAAATTGTTAAATGGTTATCTGGTTAAATGAGATAATCACAATTTCATAGCCAGCAATTCAACAATTTAACAATTCAGCGAACCTCTTATTAGCGTTCTAAACTTAAACCATCAAATAATGCTTTTTAAGTGCCCCTCAACCTCATCTCTGAGCCCAAAAATCTCTAAAACACTATTTATTCTTTGATCGCCAAAATCCTTATTCAATTTTTTAATCAAAGTATCAACTTGTGCGCCGGCAAATAATCCCCGACAGCCCTGGCAAGGCATCTTGCTTTTTAAACAAATAGCATTGCAGCCGCCCTGAATGATCGGCCCAAGACAAGGCTCCCCTTTTTGCAATAAACATGTCAACCCATTTTTCTGACATTCATAACAGACTGGCCGCGCAATTAATTTTGTCCTATTTTCTCTTAACAAATTATAAGCGATCTGCAAAAATTCTAAACCAGTGATGGGACAACCGCGAATTGTAAAATCTACTTTTACATAATTATCAATCTCTTTAATATCTGGATTAGCCACTTTTGAATCTTTACCATAGATATACTCTTTGACTTTTTTCTTGTCATGATAATTTTTGATCTCATGAATACCTCCCATAGCAGCACAATTGCCCAGAGCAATCAAATATTTTGATTTCTGACGAGCTGTCTTTAGTAACTCAACATTAGCCTTGGTGATTGGTGAGCCCTCAATAAAACAGAGATCATAATAAGTATTGTGATTAAACTCTTCTTCTAATAATCTAAACTCAGCCAAATCCACCTGCTTGATAAAATCTAAAAAATCATGCCCCAAATCAAGTAAAGCAAATTCACAGCCTTCGCATGAAGTCAATCCAATAATAGCTATTTTAGGTTTCTGCTCTTTCATCAATTTGTAAATTTAATTTTATCTTTTCCGGTATTATTCGTCGTCGCTTGATCAATAGATTTTTTACTTGCCGTATTTAAATATTTCTTCTTTGTTCTTTTTTTATCTTCCGCTAAAATACCCTGCACAATATCTTTATGAAAACGTTCTTGATCAGCAAAATTGATGGTCTGTCTTTTGACATTATTATACATTTGCCAATAATAATACTCATCCAATTGATCATAATGTTGTTGATAATCCTGCGTCTGAGCTTCATCAATAACGACACCAAAATGATGCCAAACTAATTGTCCTGGTTGCACCTTGAGATTATTGGGTATTAAAACATTCTGATAAACTATCTTATTTTGAATCAGCTTGGCTAAGACTTGACCTTGTTGAGCTTTCATCGTCTCTATCTTGGCCATGGTCAAGATATGAGCTAGAGCATATGATGGATTTTTTACTTTTTCCATTTTGTGGTCAGCAATAGCGTGCAAATGATCAAGTGAAAAACATTTGATCATATCATCTCTATTAATCAATAGTTGCTTATGATCATCAGCATATTTGGCCAAAGTGCTGGGACAAGCAGTAATGATGTGCTTGGAAAGATCAGCGAGTTTTACTTTTTCTTCTTTGATATATTGTTCTAAATTGATATCACTCATACAATCAGGATTCAAAAATAGATTGACCAAAATTCTGACAGCATCACCAGTCAATTCAATTTGGTCAAAGTCAGCAAAGTTCAACCGTCTCACTGCTTCCACAGCTTTTATTTGTTTTGTTGCAAAATCCATTTTTTAATAACTTTAAAATCCCAACTACAGATTAATAAAATACTGAAACCGATCAAGACTAAACCAAGCCAACTAGAAAAAGTGATTGCCTGACCGAACCAGAGCAATGACAAAAGTCCAGTGATCGGTGCGCCCAAAGCAACAATTGAAGTTGCTTCAACAGCTGTAATATACTTTAAACCAGAATAAAATGTGATCACATAGCCAAAGAGTAAAACTGCGGTGATACCAACCCAGGAAAATTGCGCTAGTGTCATATTCAAAACCAGTGAAGCTTGATTAGTTAATAATAAGAAAATCCAGATAAAAATACTACCAAAAATCATCCGACCACCAGCCACGACTCTAGCTGGTAATTCTATTAATAATTTTTTAGCAAAAATGATTTCAATCGCCCAAAATATTACTGCTTCTAAAACTAAAAGGTCGCCCCAATTAAAACTAATTGCTCTGACATTAAGATAAATCACATTGCCGGCTAGCAATCCCAATAAGCCAATAATAACAATTTTGGGTAGTCTAGTGCGATAGAAAAAATATGAAAAAGCTGCGATCAGGATAAAAATACTCTTATGTAATAAACCTGCCTTCACTGCTAAGGTGATTGATAAGCCTTTAAAAAATAATAAAAATGGTATTGCGCCACCAATCAAGCCAATCAATATCAATAGTAGCCACTGCTTCTTTTGCAGGCTAACAATCACTTTTTTGTCATAAAGCAAAATAAATCCTAGCAGAAAAACACCAACTACGACATTCTTCAACCCCGCGAATAAATAGGGGTTGGTCATGGTCACTCCAAACTTATTAAGAAAAATTGAAAAACCAGAAATCAGGGCTGTCATCAGCACCAGTAAATAGCCATTCTTTAATAAACTTTTGATCATATCAGATCTGGATTATTATCTAAATCATCAAGATTAAAAATTGGTCCATCCTGACAAACATAAACATTGTTGACTGCACAGTGCTGACAAACACCAACACCACAATGCATTCGTCTTTCAATAGAAAAATAAATATCTGTATCTGCTAAGCCCAATTGCTTTAATAGCTTAATAACGGGATTGAACATTGCTGGTGGGCCAACAATCATAGCGGTGGCTGGTTTGATAATCTTCTTCTTAGTAAACAAATCACCGAGATTACCTTTGATCGCTTTTTGATTGGCATACTGATAAAACTTTTTTTGTCTTTCTAATGATATTAAAAGCTGTAAATCCTTTTTTAACCAACCTTCAAACTCGTCTTTGAATAATAATGTTTGCTCAGTTGCACAACCATACAAAACTTGGACAGCTTGTTTACTACTATATTCACTAGCAATAGTTTCTTCAACTAAACCACGAATTGGTACAAAACCACAACCACCACCAATCAAAAGTAGATCTTGATTTTTTAATTTATCAAAAACTGGCCAGCCATTGCCATAAGGTCCGCGGACATACAAGAAGTCCCCTTTTTTCAAGGACATAAATTTCTCTGTCAAAAAACCGACCTGCCGAATACATACTTCAAAATAATTCCTGGCTTGAGAACTGGCTGAGCAGATTGTAAAAGCTCCCTCCCCTGCTCCTGGAAAACTTAACAACATGAATTGACCTTGTCGAAATGCAAATTTCTTTTGTTGAGCCAGATCCTTGAATTTCAATCGAAACAAAGCCGAATCAATAGACTCTACCTTGATCTGTTCTACTTCCACTAAACTTGGTAAATATGGATTATTCATCTTGCTTCAATTTATTGAGCACTTCAATGATATTGATTCCCACTGGACAAACCTTGTAGCACCGCAGACAACTGACACAGCCAGGCGCTTTGTACTCATTGGGGATGCGCACAAACTTATGTTCATACCAAAAGAAAAGTCTTTGCTTAACTGTCTTTAAAAATGTTTTTTTGCCGGCTATTTCTGAAAATCCAGAAAAGAAACAATTTCCCCATTCTCTTTGTTTGGTCACTTGACCATCTTTTTCTGAAACCTCACTCAAATCAAAACAAAAACAAGTTGGACAGACTTGTGAACATTTACCGCAAGCCAAACAAATACTGGCAATTTCTTGCCAAACTTTTTGGTCAATAGAGTCTGCTACCTTCTGGTTCATCTTGACCATCCGTGGATCAAGACCCTCTTCAGGAATCAAACCAACAAACTGAATATTTTCATAAATCTCTATACCGACCGCTTTCAATACTTGCCTACCTTTACTACTTCCAGAATAAATATGGAATTCCCCCTCTTTATTCTGTTCCAAAAAAATGTCAAAAGGAATGTGCTCTAAAATATTTTCTTCTAAATTCATTGAAAAAACTTGATACTCATCAAATTTTGCTGGTGCGCCAGCTGAAATCCCAATGACAATATTATTTTCTCGACGTTCTTGATAGTATGGATCCTTAGCAAAAACTAAATCATACAATCCCAAGGCTTTTAAATCCATGACTGTCATTCCCCAAGCTGCTATCGCCTTACTATTAACTGATTTTGGTAGAACTTTATTATTGGTCCCACCTTGAGCAGAAAATGAAAAAAGTTCTTCCCTGATCGGCAGGAAAAAACTTTTAAATGAATTCGTAGCAATAATACCAGAATAATCTAATTTTGTGACATCCTGAATAGGCTTAATGGTTGTTTCATTGCCATCTTTGATTGGTCCGTGCAAATCATATTTACTAGCCACAAAACTAGCCAATTTATCGATATCTTTTTTTAGCATAACGTAGAAATTATACTAAAAAATAGCGATTCTGTAAAACAAAAAATCTACTCACTACGAAGGAATTTTTTATACTCCTCATCTTCATTGATCAAGGTCTCGACCATATATTTTCTCAACCAATCAGCCTTGGTCTGACCAGTATTTATTGTCCGCCATTGCAAATAGCGATCGATCCGTGGAGTGATTCGCCAAGTAAACTTGATTGTTGGTACATCCCATTTGGCATCTCCCTTTTCGATCAACTCAATAAACTCAGCCACTCGGTTATTAATATTGTTTAAATCATAAAATTTGACAATTAAATATTTAGCCACATCTTTATTGTTCTGAATATAAGATAGCTCTTCTGGCAATATACTGCCCTTGGCCAATAAATATAAAATTGGTTTTCTTTGAGAGATTGCTAAGGCACTTAAATAGCCAGCTTCTTGATTTTGATTATTGTGCACAATGATCAGGCCATTGAGATTGGCAAAGGACAAGCCAGCATCTGATTTGCTAGACTGCTGATTGGTAAATAAAATCACACCCATATCTACTAGTAAACGATAAAGTTGATCATACAATTGATGAGTTTTTTGATCACGGGCTGTACAGAGAAATAATTTCATTGCTTTACAAATAATCGTTTAAACTTTTTTGGTTCATTAGTTTGTGCCAAGCACCACATTGTTCGCACCACTATTTCTTCCCAAGTCATTTTATTAACTAAAATATAATTAGCTGGTAAATCATCATTTAACAAACCCAACTTATTAAAAATAATTATTGGTTTATTGCTGAAATATTTTTGTAAATATTGATAATCATGCTTTGTTAATCCTCTTTGCCGATTGCTTTTAATAATCAATGCTTTACTTTTTTGCAAAATAAAACGGTAATCTGACCAAATAAAACCAGGGTGTAAATACAGAATATTGAAATCCTGACAAAATTTATTGATCATTTTCATATTATTTTGATTTTTAGCAAACGCTGACTTCAGTTGCACTTGAAAATCAATCTCGGCAAGATAGTGATCGTCAACACTCAAGAAAGCATTTAGTTCATTCATACTTTTTTTCTTGGTCTTATTTGCAACTATTACTTTTTGTCCGTAAACAATCATTGTTTCTGGAATACCAGTAGAGATCAACTGTAATGAGTTAATAATATTGGTTCTTAGACCAACTTGATAAATACCCTTCATAAAACTAAAACCACCGTCCTGAAAAGGAGCAGTGGTGAAAATAATCGGTTTTGAATTTTTGATCAAAGCGGTTTGGGTGGCAATCGCGGCAAAGATCAGACTGTCTGGTTCTTTGATAATAATAAAGCCATCATAATCATCATAGTACTGCTCAATCAACTGATTCACCTTCTGCCAATAAATTATGGATTTATTGGGTTGATCATAATAATCAATAGTCTTAATGTCAGCCTGAGCTAAAAGGTCTATTTCTGGCATTTGTAGGGCCAAAAAATTATCCCTACTAATATCATTTCTAGAGGAAATTACGATAAATAGTACTTTTTTCCTAGTTTTGATGGTCATTTGATTCAATTCGACGGCTCTAGTTACAGCGACGGCTGTAATAAGCTACTTTATTCCCATATTATTTATTTGTCAACTAAGCAAGCGGCCCGGCAGAGCCGGGCCGCTAATTAATACAATATAAAAAATTATAATCCTTCTTTTTTCAATTCCTCAATCAATTTCTTTTGCTGCCGATTAAGTCTACTAGGAATATCAATATCCACTTCTACATAAAGATTGCCATAGCCACTACCCTGTAACTTGGGCATACCTTTACCACGAATCAAGAATCTCTTGCCTGATTCTGTACCTGAAGGTATCTTCAATTTCACTTTTCCTTCCATAATATCCACATTTACTTTATCACCCAATAATGCCTGAGTGAGGGTGATCGTCCGTGCTGTATATAAATCATGGCCATCTCTTTTGAACTTTGCCGATGGTTTAACAAAAATATTTAAATATAAATCTCCCACCGGTCCACCCTTGATTCCTGCTTCACCCTTGCCTGATAATTTCAAACTCTGTCCATTGCTGATACCGGCCGGAACTTTGACCTTGATCTTATCATAGTCGTTGATCACACCACTGCCACGACAGTCTTTACATTTTTGAGAATAAGATTTGCCTTCCCCATGACAATCCGGACAAACAATCACAGATGACATTTGACCAAACATCGTATTTTGCACTTGTCTGACCTGACCAGAACCCTTACAAGTCTGACAAGTTTCTATTTTGGCGCCAGGTTCTGCCCCATTACCATGACAATGATTGCACTGAATATTTTTTTTCAATTGAATCATCTTTTCCACGCCAGAATATGATTCTTCAAATGTGATAGTCAGTTCAGATTCCATATCATGACCTCTTTGTGGTCCACGTCTACTATTACTTCTACCACCAAAACCAAAAATATCACCAAGTCCACCAAAAATATCTCCCAAGTCATCCATGTTAATATTGCCCTGTGCTCCTTGGCCACCAGCCATATCTTGCCAATTAAAGCCTCCCATACCACCCTGGCCGCTATTAGCACGAGCGCCATCATAACCAAAAGGCCCAGTACTACCATACTGGTCATACTGCTGCCTTTTTTGCTCATTGGACAAAACCTGATAAGCCTCGTTTATTTCTTTAAACTTATCGGCATTACCATTGCCTTTGTCTGGATGATGCTCATGAGCTTTCTTACGAAAAGCTTTTTTTATTTCATCTTTGGTCGCTTTTTTATCAACGCCAAGAATTTGATAATAATCTTTGCTCATTTTTATTGATTCTTAAATCTATCCTTTTAATAACCACCAAAACTAGAAACTAAACAACTATCTAACTATTCTTTCTCTCCTCAAAACCAAAATTCACTGGCTCTTCACTCTCATCAATTTTACCAAACTGCTCTTCATATTTCTTAAGATTTTCTTGCAAAGCCATGACAATGCGCTTCATATGCCCTGGTGAAGTCACAATTTTACTTACTGTCTTGCCAGTCGGTGGCATCACATTCAAGAAAATCGTCTGAAACTCATCCTTATTATGGCGCACTTGCATCATATTGGTATATTCTGTACCAGGAATATTATCCACAATTTTTATTTGTGTTTGTGGTTGATTTGCTTGCCCAGCTTGATGGGGTTGTTTGTCTGTCATATGTTTATTATTAAACTGCTAAATTGTTAACTTGTTAATTTGCTAAATGATCTTTGTATTAAATCCCAATGTTCAGATTCCAAATCACAAACAAAGCTCAAATTACAAATTCTAATTTTCAAAACATTTTATATTTGTAGTTTAATGCTTGGTTTATGGTTATTATTCTAATAAAACCTCGGCGTAGATGCTGATGATACCATAGAACTATTTGCACCACTTACTGTTAACGACATCCCCGATTCTATATCAAGATACGAGTCAATAACATGTTTATGGTCACCTTGATACATATTATGTAACCATGACTCCTGAATTGGATATGAAACTACATAAAAAAGAACCACAACGACAATCAAAATAGTACCTGCTTTATTAGTTAATAATTTTTCATCCATAAATTTATATCTATTTATTATCCTCTTCTTTTTTTTCTGACTCTTCAGCCGATGCCTCATCTTTAACATCCTCAAACTCCCCTTCCACAGTTTCTTTCTGATCCTCTGCCTTTTGTCCTGATTCATCTGTAGTTTGTTCCCCTGCCTGTGGATTAGCACTTTGCTGAGATTGATACATTGCTTGACCAATTTTAGTAACAGTCTTATTGAGCTCTTCCAAGGCTGCCTTAATAGCTTCCAAGTCATCGCCATCCTTAACAGCTTTTAATGCTTCTACTTTTTCAGTTACTTCTTTTTTCACATCTTCAGGAACCTTATCCTTATTTTCTTCCAATATTTTTTCTGTATTCATCACTACTGCCTCAGCATTATTCCTGGTATCAATAACATCTTTCTTCTTTTTATCTTCATCAGCATGTTCTTCAGCTTCTTTTTTCATTCTCTCCACTTCATCCTTGGCCAAGCCTGAAGAAGCAGTGATCGTGATGGTTTGCTCCGTACCTGTTGCTTTGTCTTGTGCTTTAACATTTAAAATACCATTAGCATCAAGATCAAATGTCACTTCGACTTGTGGTACACCACGTGGTGATGGTGGAATACCAGATAGAATAAATCTACCTAAAGATTTATTGTCCTGAGACATTGGTCTTTCACCCTGTAAAACATGAATCTCAACTGAAGTTTGATTATCAGCTGCTGTACTGAAAATTTGTGATTTAGATGTTGGGATAGTAGTGTTTCTTTCAATCAAAGGTGTGGCCACACCACCTAAAGTTTCAATCCCTAAAGTCAAGGGAGTAACGTCTAATAAAAGCACATCTTTGACATCACCTTGCAAGACACCAGCTTGCACAGCTGCACCAGCAGCGACCACTTCATCAGGGTTCATAGAGATATTTGGTTTTTTACCAAAAAACTCTTCTACTGTTTTCAAAACAATTGGCATTCTCGTCATACCACCAACCATGATAATTTCATCAATTTCTTCTTTCTTAAAACCACTATCAGTAATTGCCTTTTTTACTGGTTCTAATGTTTTCTTAACTAAATCACCGATCAATTCTTCCAACTTAGCTCTAGTCATTTTGATCACTAGATGCTTAGGGCCAGTATCATCGGTCGTGATAAAAGGTTGATTGATCTCAGTTTCTGTTTGTGTTGAAAGCTCAATCTTTGCCTTTTCAGCTGATTCTTTCAATCTTTGCAAAGCTGTCTGATCATTGCCCAGATCAATGCCTTGGTCCTTTTTGAATTCACTGATTAACCACTTAATAATCACCTGATCAAAGTCATCACCACCAAGATGAGTATCACCATTGGTTGACTTTACTTCGACAGTATCGCTAGCAACTTCTAAAATTGAAATATCAAATGTACCACCACCAAGGTCATACACTGCTATTTGCTGATCCTTCTTCTTATCAAAACCATAAGCCAAAGCTGCTGCTGTTGGCTCATTGATAATCCTTTTGACAGTCAAACCAGCAATCTCACCAGCATCTTTGGTGGCTTGTCTTTGCGCATCATCAAAATAAGCTGGTACTGTGATTACTGCTTCAGTGATCTTTTCACCAAGTTTTGCTTCAGCATCAGTTTTCAACTTCTGTAAAATCATTGCTGATACTTCTTGAGGAGTATATTCCTTATCCGTCATCTTAACCTTGATACCTTCGCCAGATTTTACTATCTTATAAGGCATTGTCTTGATATCACTTTGTACTTCCTCATCCTCAAACCTTCGACCAATCAAACGTTTAATCGAAAACAAAGTGTTCTCTGGGTTAATAACCGCTTGTCTTTTGGCAGATAATCCCACTAAACGCTCATTACTCTTATTAATCGCCACCATACTTGGTGTGGTCCGATTACCCTCGGTATTCTCCAAGATCTTTGGTGCGCCACCCTCAACAATAGCCATTGCCGAATTTGTTGTGCCTAAATCAATTCCTAAAATTTTACTCATATTCTTATAATTATATTGTTAAATTGTTTAATTGTTAAATTGTTAATCAATTTTATTGTTTCTGATGGGTTTCACCTAGACAATTCAACCATTTAGCTATTTAGCTGTGAGTTCTAATTATTATTAATTTAAATTATTAATTGTTTCAATAATATTTCCCTTCTTATTAATTTCATGAACACTCAAAATGTCATTTGCTTTGATATTTTCTTCATGACTAAACTTCAATACTTCTTCTGGCGTCAAATCTGTCAGAATAGCACTGCCAACCAATCCTTGGGGCATACTAATCACTCTGACAATGATATTGGACTGACAAAAAGTGCAAGTCATATAAGCCAAAAAGGAATTGCCTTGTTCATCAATGATCTGTACTCTTTCTTCGTGATATTTACGTTCGCAAACAGGACATTGTTGTACTAGTCTAATTGAGTGTTTATTAAAATCCATTTATTTTATATCAACTTTAATTGTCTTTAGTTTTACTGACTCTACTTTCGGGATGACCACTTTCAAAATACCATCCTTATACTCAGCCTTGGCTTGATCGCAATTTACGGTCGCTGGCAAGGCAACACTTCTTTGAAAAGAGCCACATCGTACCTCTTTACGATAATAGTTCTTGTCATCCACTTCTGATTTTTTTTCTGACTTACCAATAATAGTCAAAACATCATTAGTGATTGCTACTTCAATATTTTTAGGGTCCACCCCTGGTAGTGAAACTTCAGCCACTACATCTTTCTCAGTTTGGTAGATATCCATTGATGGTGCAAACATTATAGCTCTATTTTCTGAAAAATGATTGAGCATTGTATCCATTTCTTCAAATGGATCTAACATTGGTGTCCATTTAATAATTGCCATAATAATATTCCTTTATTGATCTAACTCAACCTCGGTAGAGACCTGAGCAGATACTTTATCTATATTTAAATTATTTACTACTACTTTTGCTACTTGCAATACTTTTTCTCCTAGCATAAAACCTGGCTGTACTTCACTTAAAACAATATTATCATCTTTGGTTTCATCTGTTTCTTGTTTAATGGCTTCATGAAAATGGTGATCAAAATCCTTACCAACTGTCTTGATCTCTCTGACATTCATTTTAGACATAAAATCTTGCAGTAATTTATAAATATGTTCTATCCCCTTGAGCCATTCCTTTTCTTTATCCTCATCTGGAATGTGTTGCAGGGCTGTCTTGTAGTAAGAGTAAACGGGTAATAATTCTAAGATCATATCTGCTTTAGCGTATTGAACAAAATCCATCTTCCATTTCTCTGTTTCTTTTTGTAAATTTTGATAATCAGCCTTTGCTCTCAACCAGCCAGCCTGACACTCAGCAAGTTCTGCTGCTAAATTTGTATCTTTTTTGATTTTAACCATTTAACTTTGCTGTTAGATAATTAATAATGCTTAAATTTCTTTGATAGTCCATACGCAGTGGTCCGACAATACCAAAGACAACTTTTTGATCTCCCTTGTGACATTTAGTCAAAATCGCTCCCGTATCTTGTCCAAAAGGATTATCACTGCCAATCAATACTTCTATTTGATCAACAGTATTGAAAAGATGAGCCATCACTTCATCGAGATGATCTATTACTTGACTCATATTAATAATCATTTGCTTTTCAAAAAATTCTGGTTGTTTAAAAATATTGGTAATGCCAGTATAAAAAACATTATAGGGTGATAAAGCTAATACTACAGCACTATCTACCAACTCTGCCACCTCTTTAGCCAAATCTTTCATTGACTGTTCTATATCTTCACCGCTGACTTTAATAATCATTGGCCTGAGCTTCTTTTTATCTGCACCAGTAATCTGTTTATCCTTTACAATATTTTCTAAGTAATAAAGATAACCTGCAGGTGTTGGTACACGTCCAGCTGAAGTATGTGGTTGATAAATAAGACCATCCTTCTCAAGCTCTGCCATCTCATTACGAATCGTAGCTGGAGATAAATCAAACTTTCCCTCAGTTGCCAAATACTTAGAACCCACAGGTTCTGCTGTGCGGATATATTCTAGGATAATTTCTCCTAATAATAGATTTTTTCTTTTATTTAATTCCATAGTATTTCTATTAGCACTCAGGCTTAGAGAGTGCTAATATATTGTAACACAGTAATATTTGCTGTCAATAGACAGAAACTACTATCCAATAATTTAGCTTAAGTGGTATAATCTTATTATGAATTATCTACTTAAGGATGTTGAATTATGGTGCTATGATGGAATCTCTCTCCCACGCTTACTAAAAAGAGAGAATATCTTTAAATTTGATTCTCGTAAGCTATACACGCATAATCAATTATCTAAAATTGAAGAGAAACTCTCTATAAATATACAAAACAAGGGTTGGCAGGTCCATTCTATAATGAATCCTTATTATCCAGATAAGGGATTTACTGTAATAAGTATAGACGTTTCAAAAAAAGATTTTCCACATACTAAAAGGACAACTAAAAAGAAATCTACTACCCACAATAAAGAGTTGGTAAACTTAGTTAAGAAACATGAAAAAATGTCGAGAAAAGTATTACAAACTCCAAATGCGAACATACAATATAAAAGGATCAATGGGGTCCTCTACTCTGCAGATAATTCCTTACACTGCCTAGAAAAAAAAATAAGAAAAACCATACACTATTTAATCAACTCATCCACAACTAGCAAACTTGAAAATAATATTCCATCATTTCCAGAGCTGTATGCGTGTCGATGGGCCGATAAGAACAACACAACAATAAACTATTTATTAAAATTACTTCAATCTGGAACAGAAGAAGAAATCAATATTATTTTATTACAACTAATTCCACTAGTTAATAAATTATCCTCTACTCAAAAAAATAGACTATTTGAAATCCTTACTTCAGAAATATTAATATCTCCATCCTCCATACTTAGAAATAAAACGCTGAGCATTCTCTCATTAATGCCAATACATATAAAAATGCTAAAACCTGAACACATAAAATTAATACAGGTAGTAGCTAAAACCAAACAACTAAATTCTAATTTCCCAGCAAAACAAATACTAAATGAACTAAAATAAAAGCGGAATTTATTAAATTCCGCTTTTTTTTGATTTACTCGCTCAAAGACATCACGCATCCCTATCTTCCGTGTCTTTTCGCCAAGTCCCTGTGTCTTCAGCAATTTTTTTCCAATTACTGTTGAGCTGCTTATCAGCATCGTAAAACAATTCGGGGTTTTTCTTTACAACTAGAGTAGTCATAAAAAGAGCTGCTACGGGTTTCATTTATACCTCCTTTCTATTTACGGTTAGATGAAACCAACCATTTGGCAATCGCATCACTAATTGAATTAGTTATGTGTGGCTCAAGTCAAACCCAATTACCATTGGGGTTTAGTTCCAAAAAAATATACTCTTGGTCTTTTGTTACAATCATATCTAGAATTCCAAAATTCAAACCCATTATACTCATAAATTTGAGAATTGACTTTCGTACAACATCGGGTAGATCAACTTCTTCATAGTCTAAATCATTAAAATCAGCCAATCGCCAATCTACTATAGCTTCTGAATTTTCCTGGGACTCTATTTTTACTGCGATTATATCCGTCCCAATTACATGAATCCTTAACTCGTAAAGTTTATCAACATATTTTTGAAAAAAATTGGCTGTAATAGAAATGTTAGCGCAAATTGGATCAATCATACTTCTTTCGATTAAAGAAGTATTAATCATACCAACCCCCTTATTACCGAAGTCAACTATAGGAAACTTTAAAGTTTTGAATATTGAACTTTTTGAACCGATAAAATCACGTGCCTTACTATCAATGTTTGTAATAAAACTGACAGGGATAGATAGTCCACAATTTCTAGCAACCAATAACTGATTTATCTTATTATCTGCCCAACCCCAGTTCAATAAGTAAGTGCAACACTTTGATATAATTAAAGATATTATCAAAGCGTATGAAATACCAACATCTAACAATTGAGGAGCGAGAG
>PFMC01000033.1:334-1523 GCA_002785295.1 Candidatus Komeilibacteria bacterium CG_4_10_14_0_8_um_filter_37_78 | reverse complement strand
GAACTGCCTAAAGACATTACTAACGAATTCTCATGAGTAGCGGAGCAAAAGAAACCCCGCCACAAGCGTTAGCGGTGGCGGGGAGTACGTCATTGTAAAAAAACCTCAGGTATTGAGATGTTTTTTTTGCTTGATTGATATGGTTGAAATTTTATGATAATATCAATTATTATAAAAAGTAAATTAACAATCAAGTGGAGGAGATAGTATGTATCAGGAGCTTTATTCGTCTTTGAAGGTGGGGGATGCTATTTATTTGATCAATGGCCAGAAAACAATGCCCGTGGTAGCTAGTATGGATACGGGATTTGTTGTTTTGAAACGGCCCACGATTGCTGCTGAACAATATCTATTGACCAGTCAACATGGCTTACAAGTATTGAGGGGTGAAGAAGATCGGGCGTTAAACGATTTATTATTACGAAATGTTACAAATCGTACATACCAGATTGTTGAAGGGGACGCTGAGCCATTTGTCCAGTATTGGCAACGGTTTGGTGACTACCTTCAAGAACTCAACATAGATCAGCAAATCATTCAAGCAATCATTGCTAGCAACTATGATCAATTTAGCAGGCTAGATGCTTTATTCGCGGGAAAAGGCAGAAAAATAGTCGATAATTTGTTGGAATCAATATTGATTATAGCTGATATTATTGGTCTTTTAGATCATAAATTTGATCAAGAGCAAATTGTTGGTTTGTCATATGTCTTGGTCAAGTTCAGGCAGTTCATTAAGCAACGGAATATTGTTGATTTGTCATATGATACGTTTCTGGAACGTTTAGTTGCAGCAGATTCATATAATGCAATTTTGTTGTTGCGCTATAAAGTACCAATATCAAAACCAAGAGGTATGGATAGCGTCATAAGAACTGTCAGAGAGTTGGCATCGATTTTTAGTGATATTAGGGTTGATAATGACTTACAGCGAGCCTATGTTTTAGGTAAAATTTTGCGGCTCGGCAGTGATCAGTTTGATAATGTAATTGTCATTTTTCTGCACCGCTTCATTAGTCAATATCTTTGAGGAGATGATGATGCAAAATTGCAGAAAAACCATAACATCACTATTGTGGATTGTGGTTATGCATAAAAAAATAAAAACTCTGTCAAGCTCAGCTCGACAGGGTTGTTTTTTTGCAGTCTAATTGGATAGACTGAATAAGTTCACTCACATATTGGACTC
>PFMC01000033.1:0-324 GCA_002785295.1 Candidatus Komeilibacteria bacterium CG_4_10_14_0_8_um_filter_37_78 | reverse complement strand
TATTGGACTCTGAAGGAGGACAAGATGTATGAAAACAGTATATACATTGCGGGGTATTAATGGTTTTCAGAAATGGTATGATTACGCATATAAACAAAATAAGCGTATGATTACTAAAACCGCAAAAGATAGGCATAAAATATTGGAATTTTGGTGGAAGTTTGGTAAAGAGGCGGTTTTAGCCGCCTACGGTACCAAAAGATCAACTTTGTATAGTTGGCAGAAAGTATTAAGACAAGAATGGTTGGAGGGGCTAAACCCTGGCAGTCAGGCTAGAAAAACCCAAAATCAAAGAGTAGTTGATCCTAAGATTATTGCCGAAAT
>PFMC01000039.1 GCA_002785295.1 Candidatus Komeilibacteria bacterium CG_4_10_14_0_8_um_filter_37_78 | reverse complement strand
TATTTAAAGCATTAACTGCATCATTAAGAGTCCAAGTAGAGTTTGCTCCTTGGGTAATGCTAATAGCATCAGCTGAAGTCATGGTAATGGCATTAGCACCATCTGAAAGGAGTGAAAGGCCTGCTCCAGATAAAGTAGATAAGGCATCTGAATCAATAGTGACTGCACCAACACTGTCTACACCATAGGTACCAGCTACTGTTGCTAAGTAATTAGCTGTAGTAGTTAGATTAAAGGTGGCACCATCTATGGTAATGATATTATTAGCATTAATATCTAAGTTACCAGATGAGGTAAAGTCTAATTCTCCATCTGCTAGAGTACCACCATCTGTAGTTAGAGAAATCTTTGTACCACCAACATCTACTGTAGTATCTGAGTCTACATTTACTGTTCCTGTAGAGTTTACTATGTAATTACCTGTATTAGTTAAAGTATAATCTACTCCATCGATTGTAATATTACCTACGACATTAACATCATAATCATCTCCTACATTTACTGTCAGGTCACCATTAGCTGCTCCTCCTGAGGTAATAGTCATTCCTCCATCTGTCGTAGCTAGGCCATAAGTACCTGTTCCTTCTACTGTTAAGCTATAATCACTAGATGAAGTAATAGTGCTGGTACCTTCTGTATCTAAAATGAAATTACCATTAGAATCTAGCGTTATTCCTCCTGCTCCTTGAAGAGTCAAAAGACCTGAAGAAGTTGACCAGGTTGAAGCTGCATTAGCTGTTAAGGTTAAGGCTTGTGCTGCGCCTGCTGCTACTGTTAAGGCTCCTCCTGCTGGACCAGTAATACTAGCTACTCCATTAGCATCAACAAAGGTTAAATCTCCTGAGGCAGCTATTTGTAGACTATCTGTACCATCTGAGACTTCTAATTTAGCTTGTGGATCTGTGGTGCCGATACCGACATTTGTAGCATTATCATAAATAATAGAATTTTGGATTGTATCTATATCTGCCCACTTGGTTACATAATTAGCCGTACCACTACCATCTACTAAGGTACCTGGAGTCCAAACATCTGGGTCTATTTCATCTGTTTTCAGTAATCCTGAAGAGTTTAATACTACTACACTATTATCTGTATCTGCGCCAATAGAAGCGGCATTAATAGTTGAGCCAAAGGTAGTTGCACCTGTAATATTGAATGTCCCTGTTACATCTAGAGTAGTTCCTGGAGCTGTGGTACCAATACCTACTCTATTATTAAGAGCATTAATAGATAAAGTATTAGCATCAATATTTAAAGCATTAACTGCATCATTAAGAGTCCAAGTAGAGTTTGC
>PFMC01000018.1 GCA_002785295.1 Candidatus Komeilibacteria bacterium CG_4_10_14_0_8_um_filter_37_78 | reverse complement strand
TAACTCCAGACCGAGAAAAAGACTTGGCTGGAAGACCCCTTATGAGGTATTCTATGAAAAGACAGGTGTTGCACTTCGAGTTTGAATGTACCCCGGACTGGGTTGACAAATGACAGAAAATATGATATCGTCTAATATAATCGAAAATTAACAGAAAGTGAGAAGATAAATGGTCAATATTTTTGCAGTCATTTTGCTTACAGCAATGGCTGTAACCAAGATGATTTATCTCAAGTTTCCAACTGTCTACATTTGGAGAGGGTATAGGATCAGAATTGTCATTCTGGTTTACATGGCATTAGCTACTATATCCTTTCTGGTGGTGACTATTGCTGAAGGTGCTGCAGCTGGCGTAGCAGTCAATATCATTGGTGGTTTTGGTTGGTGGTTGCCAACTATTATTCCAAAAGCTTGGAAGTGGTTAGTGAAAACCGTCAAGAAACCAAAAAATGCTAAGGTATTATTAATAGTAGTTGCAATTTTGATCGCTATCAATATTCCCATGGCAACTTCATATATTGTCGTAGCAGCAATTCTTATTTTGCTGTTAGGCTATCTTAAGAAAAAAATCAATAAAATACTTTAAACAAAAAGGCCGTCTAGATAATCAGATGGTCTTTTTAAATTGTATTATATTAGTTTTTTGATCTCTTCAATGGCTTGGTCAATAGCTTTTTTTACTTTCATCTTTTCAAACATACCAAATCTGTTAAGAACGAACTTGCTAGTGTCTGACATTTTGCGGGGATTGTCACTAGCAATACCTATTCTAATGCGAGTGAAGTCTTGAGTGCCCAGATGTTCGATGATGGATTTGATACCATTGTGTCCAGCAGCACTGCGATCTGTCTGCGTTCTAATATCACCAAGTAATAAGTCCTTGTCATCGTGGATGACAATAATATCTTTTGGTTCGAGATTGTGTTTCTTCATTGCCAGAGCAACGGCAAGACCACTAGCATTCATAAAAGTTTGTGGTTTGAAAAGTTCAACTTCTTGATCAGCTATTTCTTGCCAGAGATAAAGGGCATTAGCTTTCTTGCTAGTGTGCCATTTATTTTTTCCAGCCAAGTTGTCTAAGACCATAAAACCAATATTGTGTCTGGTTTGGTCATATTGTTTGCCTGGATTGCCGAGGCCAATTAAAAGTTTCATATTTTTTCTGGCTTGATATTTTTTTTGTGTTTGTGGCTAAGATCCACTCCTTCTATTTCTATTTTAACAGGTGTGCCTAAAAAGCCAAACTTTTCCCTTAACATTTTTATTAAGAATTTAATATAAGCTGGCGCTAAAACACTTTTGGCGTCTTTGCGTAGTTTGAATCTTGGTGGGTCAGTAGCGACCTGTTTGAAGTCTATCAGATATGGTTGTTTGACCCCTTTTGATTTTTTGGGAAAACTTTTTTTGATACACCACTTAAGAAATTTATCAGCCGCATTGTCATCGATTCTTCTAAATCTTTCTTGATAGGTAGTCAGAGCAATATCTAATATTTTTCTCACTCTTTGTTTTTCTAAAGCTGAAGTAAAGATGATCGGGGCATACTTTGTAGCTGCTAAATTGTCAGAGAAATAGTCAACATATTTATTGATTGTATTTTCATCTTTGTCAGGAACGAGATCCCATTTATTAGCGACAATGATGACATTGACATTGTGATCACTGATCAATTTACTGATCTTTTTATCCTGTACAGAAATGTTTTGATTGACATCTATGATCAATAAAGCAATATCTGTTTGTGGCAAGAGAGTCTTAATTTGTTCAATACTAAATTTTTCAATTAGTTCAGATTTTTTGTGGCGTCTGCGTAAGCCAGCAGAATCGAGTAATTGAAAATTCTTACCTTTGTATTTGAAATCAATAGTTTGGACACCACGGGTCGTGTGGGGGATAGGAGTGGCGATCACACGCTCTTCATTTAAGATAGCATTGATCAATGATGATTTACCAACATTGGGTTGTCCCAGAAAAATTATTTTTATTGGTTTACTAACAATAGCTTCTGGCACAATTTTTTTTTTGATTTTAATCTTCTTTAGATTAGCTGTGATCAGATCAAGTAAATCGCCACTGCCAGAGCCACTAGCGGCAGAGATAGGTATTGGTTCGCCACAACCAAGTTGATAGAAATTGGCAATCAGATCTCTCTTTCTGAGGGTGTCAGCCTTATTAGCCACTAGCAGGATATTCTTATTATGTTTTTTTAGAAAAATGGCAAAGTCTTTGTCGAGGGGCATTAGGCCACTATTAGTGTCTACTAAAAAAATGACCAGATCAGCCTCTTTGATTGCCTTGGTTGTTTGGACTAGTATTTGTTCTTCAATTGGATCTGATTTGATAATATCAAAACCACCTGTATCAATCAGGGTAAAATCAAGACCCTGCCAAGAGCAAGTAGCTTCTAGGCGATCACGAGTAGTGCCGGCAATCGGACTAACCAAGGCATGTTGCTGATTGATTAGTTTATTAAACAGTGTAGATTTACCGACATTAGCTCGACCAACAATAGCAACGCTATAATCTGTCATCAATTATGTCTAAATTGTTATGGTAATCAATATCTTGCCCTAAAATGACAATAAAATCAAGTGCTGGCTCTTCTTCTGGGGTTTGGAGGTGACTTGGTATATTAGTAGTGATCAAAGCATCTTTTAAGACATCTTGTAATAAAGCAGAGGTTAATGGCATTTGGCCGTCTGATAAATCATAGATAATAGTTCTTTGGTAGTCTTGGGTAGCAGCATTTTTAAAACCACTAACACTGACACCATACTGTCTTAGTTGTTGGGTGACTGTAAAGGCAAGACCGGCCGTTAATGAACCATTTTGGACTTGAACAGTAGCATTTTCTGCTTTAGTTTCGTTGGAATCAAAAATATTATTGATCATTTCACGCAAAGTCTCAAAACCACCTTTTGGTTTTAGGATATAGGCTCCTTCCTCAGTGATCGCAGAAGTTAGTAAGCCAGTTGGTGCGTCGTCGAGGGTAACCTGTACAGCTCCAGCAGGATCGATTTCTGAAAAGAGATCATAGAGTGAGACTGCTTCTTTGATACCAATATTGGTTTCAATATATTTGCTAAAAAGATTGTAGAGCTTAGTGATTTTATAGGGATTAAAAAAAGTATAATAGGTCAATATTTTTTCTTTCAAAGCAAAAAGTACTTTTTGTTGTCTTTTGCTGCGAGCAAAATCCGAACCCTCACCATTATTGCCATGGCGACTACGAGTGTATTGTAAAACTTGATCACCATCCATAGTTTGGACACCAGCAATAAACTCAATTGTTTGATATTCAAATTCTGGCGCTGGATATTGATGATCGATAAAGGAAGTTTCAACATCAATGGTCAAGCCACCTAGGAGATCAACTATTTCTAACAAACCATTGAAATCAACCACCACATAGTAGTCAATCATAGTATCAAAATTTTCAGCAATAACATTGGCAGCAAAGGCACCCGGCTCTTTAACATTACTTTTCCAGCCAATAGTATAAAGTTCGTTTATTTTTGGATAATAATTGTCACTATAGCGGACTGCTAAATCTCGAGGGATAGAAATTAGCGATGTTTGCATCGTTGAGGGTTTGATGCTGGCGAGAATAATGGTGTCTGTCAGAAATGGTCCTTCTTGACCACTACCGCCCATACCCATTAATAAAAAATTTATCCGATCACGTGGTTCAGCCACACTTTCATCAACGCCAATCAGTCTTGCCAATTGTTCCCAAAGATTTATCTTGCTGAGACTAGCACTGAAAGCATCACCTGTTTGGTGAGCTAATAAATAATTGGAGAAGAGGAGACTGCCAAGCAAAAAGATAAAAAGAATACTTATTAAACTAAGTATCTTAATGCGGTGTCGCCACTTATTGGGCTTTTGGATTTGGTGATCCTGGTGATAATCATTCAGGAAGTCAACTTTACTATCAACATTGACGATATGAGCTTCAATCTTTTTTGTCATTTTACGATCTGGTGACGACTCAGTAGTGTGAATTTTTATGCCATTGATTTGTTGGTCCATCTAAATTGCTGGTTGACAATTGAATGATTAAATTTTAAGATATTTTGACTGATTAGTCAATTTGATTTTTCCTTTAATATCTGTTATAATCTTTTTACTTTTAGCATATTTTGTGTATTTTCAGAGTTTAAAGAGAGATTTGTTCAGATTGGACATTTTTATTAAGCAAAATTAAATATTTAAATATTGATCTATGATTGACCGAGAAATAGAGGATATAAATATAGAGGATAACAACAATGATGATCAGGGCGCTGAGTCTGTGAAGTCATTTATTTTTGAGATCGTTAAAGTTTTGATTATTTCATTGATTATTATTATTCCGATCAGAGCTTATGTGGTGCAACCTTTTTATGTTGACGGTGATTCAATGGAACCAAATTTTTCAGACGGTCAATATCTTGTGGTAGATGAGATCGGTTATCGTTTCAAAGAACCACAAAGAGGAGATATTGTGATTTTTCATCCACCTAATAATCCGAAAGTATATTATATTAAAAGGATGATTGGTTTGCCTGGGGAGGTGGTGGATATTAAAGATGGCGTGATCAGAGTATTTGCCAAGGACTCAACCGAAGCTTTGATCATTGATGAGCAGAAATATTTGAGCGCTGATTTTCAATTGCGTCCTAGTGAGAAAGATCATGTTGTTTTAGCTGATGATGAATATTATTTACTTGGTGATAATCGCCAGTCAAGTTTGGATTCACGAAGACTAGGACCAATCAATGTTAGTATGATCAAGGGGCGGGTGGTTCTGCGTGCTTTTCCATTTGATGAATTTACGGTGATTAAGACACCAATTTACAATTAATATTAAGATTTAAATATTATGGTAGCAAATAAAGACAAGAAGGCGTTTCAGTTGATCAAGGGAATGAAAGATATCATGCCAGCAGATCAAAAATATTGGCAACATGTCCGTAATATTATCAATAAATTGGCACACCAGTTCAATTATCAACGTATTGATACACCAATAGCAGAAGCAACTAAGTTGTTTAGTCGTTCGGTTGGTGATCAAACAGATATTGTCGAAAAAGAGATGTATTCTTTTAAGGATCGAGGCGATAATAATATTTCTTTGCGTCCAGAAATGACAGCTGGCGTGGTCAGAGCTTATATTGAGCATGGCATGGTTAATTTGCCACAACCGGTAAAGCTATTTTATTTGGGGCCATGTTTTCGTTATGACAAACCACAATCAGGTCGTCAAAGACAATTTTGGCAGGTAGGCTGGGAAGCGATCGGTGAGGGATCACCAATTCTTGACGCGCAGATCATCAATCTGGGCTATAAATTTTTTAAGGATCTAAGCCTCAATGTTGTGGTGCAGATCAATAGTCTTGGCTGTCAGGAATGTCGCCCAGTTTACTATGAAGTCTTACTTGATTTTTTAAAGGGCAAGAAAAATAGTTTATGTGATGATTGTAAAAGACGGGTGAATAAAAAACCATTACGTGTTTTGGATTGTAAGGAAGAAAATTGTCAAGAGATCACAGCTGATGCGCCACAACAAGTGGATCATTTGTGTGATGATTGTCGCGATCACTTTGTAGCCACACTCGAATATTTAGATGAATTGGAGATTGTTTACAATTTGAATCCAAAGATTGTTCGTGGTTTAGATTATTACAATCGTACTTGTTTTGAATACACTTCCCAAGATAATGAAGGGACAAAATTGAATGCCCTCGGTGGTGGTGGACGCTATGATGGTTTGGTTGAAGAGCTAGGTGGTAGACCAACACCAGCAGTGGGTTTAGCAATTGGTCTAGAACGAACAGTAAGAGAATTACGACATCAAGATGTCAAAGTGCCAGATGTGGAAGGCTATGATATCTTTGTTGCTCAGCTTGGCAAAGAGGCTAGAAAGAAATGTTTGAACCTTTATGAGAATTTATTGGCTAATGATGTTAGAGTAGCAGAAAGCTTTACTAAAGATGGTTTGAAACCGCAATTGGAATTAGCGGATAAGTTGGCAGTCAAATATACTTTGATTCTCGGTCAGAAAGAAATGATCGATGGTACTATCTTGGTGCGTGATATGGAAGGTGGCATTCAAGAAGTAGTTGATTTCAACAAAGTAATACCGGAGATCAAGAAGCGTTTAAAGACTAGACTGGTTGAGGAAACCCCAGTTCAATAAGTAAGTGCAACACTTTGATATAATTAAGGATATTATCAAAGCGTATGAAATACCAACATCTAATAATTGAGGAGCGAGAG
>PFMC01000056.1 GCA_002785295.1 Candidatus Komeilibacteria bacterium CG_4_10_14_0_8_um_filter_37_78 | reverse complement strand
TGGTTATTTTTAGCGTAAAGTTGGGAAGCTTTATTTTATAGCTAATTTTACCACTATTTTTGATTTATCCACCACACTAAATGCTATAGAGCCTATTCAAATTGACATTTAGGGGTATTCAGTATAAACTCATTTGTGTAAATATTAACTATTTTATATGCTTAATGACAGTGGTTTCTCGAAGATAATCACCATCATCATAGTGATTTTAGTATTAGTAATAGCTGGTCTTTGGTTTGTTAGCCAGTATTGGCAGTTAGAGTCTGCGGTTGAACAAGTACCATTAGCAGCGCAAGAGGAAAGTACAGGACCAGTTTTACCAACTATTTTTACTTTTAACCCGGAGGGTTGGCAAATAAATCAATATGATTTAAACACTTTAGAAGAGGCAGAAGTTTTTTCAGCCGAGGAAAAGCAACTTTATAATATTTTAACTAAGCAGTCTAATCAGCCAACAGTGTTGATTACGACGCAATATGATGCCACTATTAAGAATAGTGCGCAAACATTGCTATTAGTCAATGCGCTGACTAGTCAGAGCAAAGAAGTTTTTACTTTGCCGAATGCTGAAGCAGGGGATGGTGTTGTGCGTTACTTGGCCAGCGCTCAATACAATTTTGATCAATCAAAGATTGCCTATGCCACTATTTTGACTGACGGTCAAAAAAATACAGGCTTAGAGGTTTGGGAGTATGATTTGGTTAAAGATTTACATATTTTGATTTCTAAGATAGGTGGTGGCACCATGGATACGGTTGATATTGTTGGTTATAGTAGTGATGAGGATTACTTAGTAGTTTATCAATATAGCAATGATGGCAGTATGATTGATCTTGGTCAGGTTAAAATGATCAATTTAGAGACCAAGGAGGTGGATAGTAATATTTGGCAACAGGCTATAGCACGTTATTTTGACCTTGATGATCAGCAAAAAGTAATCAATACTATTGGTCAGCCCGTGATGTCACCAAATGGGGAGGCAATGGTTTTTACTGTTCCTTATGATTATTATGCTCAGCAATATCCAGATTATTTCGATAAGGCAAGTAGAGATGAATTGGTGATTTATCATTTATCAACACATGAACTTGAACAAGTTTATCTGTATAATGGTGAGTCTAATGATCTTAATCAGTCTGTGGTCAGTTATGGCTATTGGAGGGAGCGGGATTATTATTTTCCGACTATTGATAGTCTTAACAAATATAGTTTACAGTCTGATCGTGTACAGATGGTGATGGCTTGGCCTGTTGATCTAGTTTCCGAAAGTGGTAGTATCAATTTATTATTAAACATTGACAATAATAGTTTATTATTTACTGTACCAGAACGAATTGGTGTTTATTATCTAGATTTAGCCATGGGACAAACCAGTATTTTCTCCTTTGGCCAAGGTGGATCAAAACTTTATTACTATATTAACCAAAAATAATATGACAGACTTTAAAAGAATTATTGAATTAATAAAAAAAACAAAAGACAAAGTAATCATTGCTTTAGAGGAAGATTTTTTTGTGGTAATGGATATTGTTGACTATGAAAATCTTTTGCGAGATCAGGATCGTGCAGCCGGCAAAACACAAAGGCTGGAAAATGAGAATCAAACAGAGTCGATCATCAAGGAGATTGCTGATGATCCATTGTTAGAAGCTATCCCCGGTTTTGAAGAGGAGATAGAGGGGGAGGGAGATAATTCTGGACCGATTTCTGTTAGTGAGTTGATTGCTAGTAAGAGTAGAGAATTAGGCGGCGGATTTAATAGTTTAGAACCAGCTTCCAACAAGGATGATGGTGATGAGTATTTTTTTGAAGAAATTGATGATTAATTGTTAAACTGTTAAATTGTTGAGCTGCTGGTTTAGTAAACAGCGCTTTAATTATTTAAACGATTTATATAAGCTATTTATACGATTTGAACAAGTTATTTCCGCAGTGCCTAGTTTATTAATTTAATCTTTTAAAATAGCTTTTTTCCACAATTTATTATAAAAAGACAGATTAACCAGTAAAAAATAGCATTTATTCGGCATTATTTAGCTAATATTAGGTAAATTATTTAAATTAAAGCTAATATTCAGATAATCGAGGAAAATGGGGCTTGTCAAACTCAGAATCAAGTGTTATAATCCTTACGCAATATGGGATTTGATAAAAAGCATTTTTTTATATATAACCATTTTAATAACTAATTAAGCGCAAGTTGGATAATATTTGCGTAAACGGAGTCGTTTATAATATGGCCGAATTATTTGATAGATCAAAGCCACATATTAATGTGGGTACAATTGGTCACGTTGACCATGGTAAAACAACATTAACCGCAGCTATTCTTAAGGCTTTAACAGCTGATGGTAAAAAAGCTCAAAACAAATCTGTAGATCAGATTGACTCAGCTCCTGAAGAAAAAGAGCGTGGTATTACTATTGCTACAGCTCATGTTGAATATGAGAGTGATAAAAGACATTATGCTCATATTGACTGTCCAGGACATGCTGACTATATCAAGAATATGATTACAGGTGCCGCCCAAATGGATGGTGCTATTTTAGTTGTTTCTGCAGCTGATGGTCCAATGCCTCAGACTAGAGAGCATATCTTGCTAGCTAGACAGGTTGGCGTGCCTTATATTGTTGTTTTCTTGAACAAGGTAGATCAAGTTGATGATCCTGAATTGATTGATTTAGTTGAGGAAGAAATCAGAGATTTATTAAAGAAATATGAATTCCCAGGCGATGAAACTCCAATTATTCGCGGTTCTGCATTGAAGGCTCTTGAAAATGGCGGCGAAGATGAAAAGCCAATTCTAGAATTAATTGCTAAAGTTGATGAATATATTCCTGAACCACAACGTGCAATTGATAAAGATTTCTTAATGCCTATTGAGGATATTTTCTCAATCGAAGGTCGTGGTACTGTAGTTACTGGTAGAATTGAAAGGGGTATAGTGAAAGTCAATGATGAAATTGAGATCGTTGGTATCAGAGAAACAGCAAAGACTGTTGTTACTGGTATTGAGATGTTTAACAAATCATTGGACGAAGGTAGAGCTGGTGACAATGCCGGTATCTTACTCCGTGGTTTAAAGAAAGATCAAATGGAAAGAGGTCAGGTTATAGCAAAACCAGGTACTGTGACCCCACATACAGAATTCGATGCTGAAATTTATATCTTATCTAAAGAAGAGGGTGGTCGACATACTCCATTCTTTAAAGGTTATAAACCACAGTTTTACATTCGAACAACAGATGTAACAGGTGATGTCTATGAATTGCCAGCTGGTACAGAGATGGTCATGCCTGGCGATACAGTCAATGTTAAAATTAAACTTATTACTCCAATAGTTTTGGAAGAGAAGCAGAAATTCGCTATCCGTGAGGGTGGCCACACAGTTGGAGCTGGTGTTGTAACTAAGATTATTAAGTAATAGATTGTTTGCCCGATCCCCAATCTGGGGGTCGGGTTTATATAAAATATATGCCAACAAAAAAAATTAATACAGAAGAAGAAGTACAAACAAAGATCCGTATTAAATTACGTGCTTATGACCATAAGGTGATTGATAAGTCTACCAAGACGATCATTGATACTGCTGTTCGTAGTGGTGCGCGGGTAGTGGGACCAATTCCATTGCCAACGATGACTAGGAAATATACAGTTTTAAAGTCCACCTTTGTTCATAAAGATGCCCGTGATCAATATGAAATGAGAACACACAAGAGATTAATTGATATTTTTGCACCAGGTGCTAAGACAGTAGATGCTTTAATGAATCTTAGCCTACCTGCAGGTGTTGACATTGAGATAAAGATGATCTAAACTGTTGATTCTGATAACCCGTTTGGTAGTGTCAGAGAAAACTCGTTTAGATAAAGGAAAATTAAGTTCAAAAAAGTTTTAAAAGAAATAGATAAACCGCAAACCGTGATTTATTTTTGTAAACTTATTAGAATTTTCCAGAAATAAACCTCGGTTTTTTAAATAAACAAAATGAAGTTAATCATTGGTAAAAAGTTGAATATGACACAGATTTTCACTCCGCAGGGAGATGTTTTGCCAGTGACGATTATCAATATTGAGCCGGTTACTATTACACAGATTAAGACTAAAAAGAATGATGGCTATCAAGCTATTCAGATTGGTGCGGGCACAAAAAAGAAGGTTAACAAGCCTCAAACAGGACACTTAAAGGGTAAGAATTTCAGATATGTTAAAGAATGTCGGATGCCAATAGCAGATTTACAGGTTGGTGATAGTTGGGGTGTCGAGGCCTTTAGTGAAGGAGAAAAGATCAAAATAACTGGAATCACAAAAGGAAAAGGCTTCCAAGGCGTTGTAAAGAGATGGGGTTTTCGTGGTTCACCGGCTTCACATGGTCATAAAGACCAACTTCGCATGCCAGGTTCCATTGGTACTACAGGACCAGCTCGCGTTTTTAAAGGAATGCGGATGGGCGGGCATATGGGCAATGTCACAACCTCTATTAAGTGGTTAGAAATAGTAAAGATCGACACTGCAACAAGCCAAATATATGTTAAGGGAGCAGTTCCTGGAGCGCGTCATAGTTTATTATATATTTTTTCAGAAGGGGATTTGGTAACTATTAAGAAAGCTGCCAATGATCAAGTAGCTGCAAAAGAAACTCCAGAAATTGAAGAAATAAAAGAAGTCACAGCAGAGGTTGCTAACGAAGAGACCACAGCCAGTCAAGAAGAGACTGTTGATCAGGCAACTACTGTTAATGATGGAGCTAATGATAAAAAAAATGCTTAAAGTAAAAGTTTTAAATCAAGAAGGAAAGGAAGTAGAGTCAGTTGAATTGCCAGCTAGCATTTTTGATGTTGAAGTCAAGCCTACTTTGATCAAAGAAGTAGTTGACATATTAAGTGGTAATCGCCGACGAAATCTTGCTCATGCTAAAAGAAGACAAGATGTGCGTGGTGGTGGTATTAAACCTTGGCGACAAAAGGGTACTGGCCGTGCCCGTCATGGTTCTATTCGCTCTCCATTGTGGAAGGGTGGTGGTGTCACTTTTGGACCAACAAAGGATAGAAATTTTAAGAGTAAGGTCAATAGCAAAGTGAAGAAAGCTGCTCTAAAAATGGTTTTAACAAATAAACTAGCCAGTGATCATTTTATCTTGATTGATAAACTGGAATTGAAAGATTCTAAGACAAAGGAATTGCAAACAATTCTTGATACAGTTATTGGTAAAAGAGCAAAAGCTGTTGTGGTTTTGAGCCGCAAGAGTGAGAAGCTGGTGATGGCTGCTAATAATTTGAGTGGTATTGCTACAGCGCCAGCAACTAGTTTAAATATTTTAGAGCTGTTAAAATATCCTTATTTAGTAGTTACTACTAAAGCAATCGACAAGATTATCAAAACATACCAATAATTATGAGTATCTTTAGTAAATTCAGAAAAGAAGACGATCAACAAGTTGCTGCCAAAGCTCCTGTTGTTAAAGATGATTCCAAGAAAGTTAAGGATGAAGATTTGAGTTTGTCAGATTTACAAGCAAAAGATAGTAAGAAAGAGACAAAGCCGGGTAAAGCAAAGAATGTTAAGAAAGTCCTCAGTGATACAGGTTTGTCATACAAATGGTTGATCAAGCCGATTATTACTGAAAAGGCTACTTATTTGGGAGCAGAAAATAAATATGTCTTAGAGGTTAATAAAGATGCCAATAAGATTGAAATCAAGAAAGTCTTAAAAAAGCTATATAATGTTGATGTGCTTAAGGTAAATGTCATGAATCGAGCTGGTCGTAAAGTCAGATATGGTAAGGTTAGTGGCCAGACAAAGTCAACCAAAAAAGCAATAGTTACTTTAAAGTCAGGACAGAGTATTGATTTATACGAAGGGGTTTAGATAATTTAAAATTTAAAAGTCAAAATTTAAAAGTCAAAATTACAGTAAGAAATAATTAGCAATATGGCAATAAAAGTTTACAAACCAACAACACCAGCCAGACGACATATGTCAGTCTTGGTTAATGATGTTGATAAAAAAGCTAAGCCTATTAAAAAATTGCGTATTATCAGAAAGAGATCTGGTGGCCGCAATAACCAAGGCAAGATCACAGTACGTCATATTGGTGGTGGAGCAAAGCAATTCCTTCGATTGGTAGATTTTAAAAGAGACCGTTTTGATATTCCTGCTAAGGTTGAAGCGATTGAGTATGATCCTAATAGAAATGCAAATATCGCTAGAGTATTATATGCTGATGGCGTCAGAAACTATATTTTAGCGGCTAATAAAATGACAATCGGTCAGCAGGTTGTGACTTCAAAGGAAAAGTATATTACCGGTATTGGTAATCGTTTTCCACTTGAGATTATTCCTACTGGTCAGACTGTTTATAATATTGAATTGCAAGTTGGGCGTGGTGGTGTTATTGTTCGTGGTGCTGGTGCGGCTGCAGTTCTAATGGTGATCGAAGGTCGTTATGCCCAGTTAAAACTACCATCAGGTGAGATTCGAAAGGTCTTTAAAGAATGCTTAGCGTCAGTTGGTCAAGTATCTAATCCAGATTTCAGAAATATTAGATGGGGTAAGGCTGGTCGGATGAGATATCGTGGTATCAAACCAACAGTTCGTGGTAAAGCTATGAATCCAGTAGATCATCCTCATGGTGGTGGTGAAGCACGAAACCCAATTGGTTTGAAGTATCCGAAAACACCGTGGGGTAAACATACTTTGGGTGTTAAGACAAGAAAAGCAAAAAAAGCTTCCAGCAAGATGATCGTGAAGAGACGAGCAAAAAGAAAATAATAATTAGAAATTTATGTCAAGAAGTTTAAAGAAAGGACCATATATCGACGCTAAATTACTTAAGAAATTGAGTAAGGTTAAGCCTGGTGATAAAAATATTATCAAGACTTGGGCAAGAAGTTGTTCGATTACACCAGAAATGGTAGGTTATACTATTCATGTTCACAATGGTAAGGAACATTTGCCAGTGTTTGTGGTAGAAAATATGGTTGGACATAAATTGGGTGAATTTTCACCAACCAGAAAATTCCCAGGTCACGGTGGTAAAATGCCCAAGGAACAATCTAAAAAATAATTAAGATGGATATTAAAGCTAATGTAAAATATATCAGAATGTCATCAACCAAAGCCAATTTGGTAGCTGCTTTGGTGCGTGGTAAACAGGTCAATGAAGCTTTAGATATTTTAAGATTCAATGTCAAAAGACCATCTATTTATATTGAAAAATTATTGCATAGCGCCATTGCTAATGCTAAGCACAATTTTGAAGTAAAAGAAGAAGATTTATATATCAAAGAATTGAAAGCTGATCGTGGACCAGTATTGAAACGATGGCAACCACGGGCTTTTGGTAGAGCTGGTCAGATTCGTAAGCCTTTAACTCATGTTTCAATCATCTTAACTGCTGACGACAAGAAAGTTAAACAGAAGGATCAACAACAAAAAGAAGTAAAGATTGTAAAGGGTGAGGCAGATGATATTAAGGGTGAGCGTAAAAAAGATAAGAAGAAAACAGATTCACAAGGAGTTAAAAAGTTTAGTTTTAAGAAAGGCGATAATCAATCTAAGTTCCAGAGAAGAACAGGAGATAAGTAATATGGGTCAAAAAGTAAATCCAAAAGCATTTCGATTAGGTTATATCTATACCTGGCCATCAAAATGGTTCTCCAGGAAAGATTTTGCTAAATTTTTAGAACAGGATGTTAAGATCCGTAAATTTATTAATGTTAAATTAAAAGAAGCGGGTATTGACCGGATTGAAATTAGTCGAGATCAGAAGGATATTATAATTGATATTATTGCTGCTAAACCAGGTTTGATTATTGGCCGTGGTGGTCAAGGGATTGAAGACTTGAAGAAAGAATTGAAAGAAAAAGTTTTGAAAGAGAAAATTAGTGTCAAAATTAACATCAAAGAAGTTGATAATGCTAGTTTATCTGCTGCTGTAGTCTTACAACTGATCTCAGCAGATATTGAAAAGCGTATACCTTTTAGACGAATAGCTAAACAAGCAATAGATAGGGTGATGAAGGCTGGTGCTCAGGGTGTGAAGATTGCTTTAGCTGGTCGTTTAAATGGTGTAGAAATTGCCAGAACAGAGATCTTTTCTGATGGTAAAATTCCTTTACACACTATGCGTGCTGATATTGATTATAGTCGTAATCATGCTCAGACAACTTTTGGTAAAATTGGTATCAAAGTGTGGATTTATAAGGGTGAAATTTTCAAGCAAAGTAATCAAGATAATAAAGAACAAAACTAATGTTAGCGCCAAAGAAAGTAAAACATAGAAAGTGGCGACGAACGGATCAAATCCGTGGTCGAGCAACCCGTATTAATAGTGTTGATTTTGGTGACTTTGGTATGAAATCATTAGGACGTAGTTGGATCACAGCTCGACAAATTGAGTCTGCTCGGCGTGTGATTACGCGTTATTTGCAACGTGGTGGTAAGATTTGGATTAGGATTTTTCCTGATAAACCAATGACAGCAAAAAGTGGTGAAATCCCAATGGGATCTGGTAAAGGTGCCGTTGATCACTATGTTGCTATCGTAAAGCCAGGGACAGTATTGTTTGAAATTTCTGGTGTGAGTGAAGAAGATGCAATGAAAGCATTCAAACTTGCTGCTTATAAACTACCCATCAAGACCAAATTTGTAACTAAAGTTAATAAATAATATGAAATTGTCAGAGTTGAAAAAAAAATCAGTGAAAGATTTACATAAAATATTAGCAGAAACTCGCGAAAAATTACGTGCTTTAAGGTTTTCTGTTAGTAATAAGCAATTGAAAAATATTAGAGAAATCAGAGCCAACAGAAGAATAATTGCTCGAGTTTTAACAATATTAAACAATTCTGTTGATCAAAAAGTCACGGAAAGTAATGAAGCTGAAGAAGATAAAAAAGCAATTAAATAATTATGAATAAAGAAGAACGACAAAAAAATATAAAGAAATTTCAAGGTCAGATCGTATCGACTAAGATGAATGCCTCAGCTGTTGTTGAGATAGTTTCTATTAAGACACATGCAAAATATGGTAAGAAGTATAAATCTACTAGGAAATATAATTGTCATAATGCAGGTGACCAATATCGATTGGGTGATAAGGTGACTTTTATTGAGTGTCGTCCAATGTCCAAGACTAAACGTTGGAGAATTATTGCCAAGACTAAATAATATGATACAAGCAGAATCAAAATTGAAAATTGCTGATAATACTGGTGCTAAGATGATCAAGGTTATTCAGGTGCAAAACGGCTATAAAAGACGCTATGCTGGAGTGGGTGATTTGGTCGTGGCTACTGTGAAAGTGGCACAACCACATTCAATGGTCAAAAAGGGTGATGTAGTGACAGCAGTTATTGTTCGACAAAGAAAAGAAAAAAGACGAGCTGATGGTACTTATATTCGTTTTGATGAAAATGCTGCAGTAATAATTGATAAAAAGACAAAAGAACCACGTGGTACTAGAGTATTTGGACCAATTGCTCGAGAATTGAAAGCAAAAGGTTTTAATAAAATAGTCTCTTTGGCACCAGAGGTTTTATAAATAATTATATGAGAATAAAAAAAGGAGACAATGTAGAAATAATTGCCGGTAAAGATAAGGGTAAGAGAGGCAAAGTGATTCGAGTTAATGCTGTGAATGATCAAGTAGTTGTTGAAGGTGCAAATTTGCGTATCAAACACACTAGACCAAAACGTGATGGTGAAAAGGGTCAAAGAATTGAATTTCCAGCAGCTTTGCACGTCTCTAATGTGATGGCTATTGATCCAAGCTCAAGTAAGAGAACAAGGATTGGCTACCAATGTTTAGCTGATGGTAAAAAAATAAGAATATCAAAAAAGAGTAAACAAGAATTATAATATGAAATTATTAGAACAAAAATATAAAGAAGAAATAGTTCCAAAATTGATGGAAGATTTTAAGCTTCATAATAAGATGGCAGTGTCACGGATTACTAAAGTGACAGTCAATGTTGGTGTTGGTAAGGGTTTGACCGACAACACACACAATGAATTGGTTGCTAATACACTGCAAAGAATTACTGGTCAGAAAGCGAGTATCACCAAAGCACGTAAGTCAATCTCTGCATTTAAGATCCGAGAAGGAATGATTGTTGGTTATAAAGTCACTTTGCGTGGTAAACGGATGTATGACTTTTTAAATAAACTAGTTAATATCTCTTTTCCTAGAGTTCGTGATTTTCATGGTCTTGATGCAGATAAGAACATTGATGAGCAGGGGAATATGACTATTGGTTTTAAGGAACATGTAGTGTTTCCTGAAATCAAATTTGACGAAGTTGAAAAGTTACACGGTTTAGAAGTGTCTATCACCAATACCGCTAAGAATAAGGAACAGGGATTGGCATTGTTTAGACTATTAGGATTTCCAATAAAAAAATAAGATATATTTATGGCGACAAAATCAGAAATTGTAAAAGCAAATATGACACCGAAATATTCTACTAGAAAAGCACACCGGTGTTGGCGTTGCGGTCGAAGACGTAGCTATATGCGCGATTTTAAATTGTGTAGGATTTGCTTTAGAGAATTGGCAAGTAAGGGCGAGATTCCAGGAGTAAAAAAATCAAGTTGGTAATAATTAATTAATAGATAAGAAAACCATTATGACGGTTACTGATCCAATATCAGACATGTTGACCAGGGTAAGGAATGCCTTACAAACAAGTAAAGCAGAGGTTGTCATCCCTTGGTCAAAAATCAAATATAGCATCACAAAAATCTTGATTAAAGAAGGTTATCTTGATGATGTTGAGATTGCAGAAAAGAATGGTTTTAAAATTATCATTGCAAAATTGAAATATAATAAAAAACAGCCAGCGATTCAGCATTTGCGTAGAGTATCAAAACTAGGACGGAGAACTTATGTGAAGCGTAATGCCATCCCCTATGTTTTAAATGGTATGGGTATTAGTATTATCTCTACATCAAAAGGTTTGAAGACTGATAAGCAAGCAAGACGTGCTGGTTTAGGTGGCGAATTAATTTGTGAAATTTGGTAATATGTCAAGAATAGGAAAACAACCAATTATTATCCCAGCAGGAGTTGATGTCAAGATCAGCGAAGATTTGATTACTGTTAAAGGCCCAAAAGGTTCGCTAGAAATAGCGGTGCCTAGATTGGTCAAGATCGAGATGAAAGATCAAGAAATTATTTGTAGTATTACTAATCAGGAAAATAAAGAACAAAAATCTATGTGGGGAACTACACGGAGCAATGTCCAGAATATAATCACTGGAGCGACAGAGGGTTTTTCAAAACAATTAGAAATCAATGGCGTGGGGCACAAGGCAACCATGGAAGGTGCCAAGTTGGTTCTTAATGTTGGTTTTTCCCATCCTGTAGAATATCCACAGACAGAAGGGATTGAGCTTGCGGTTGAGAAAAACGTGATTACTGTTAGTGGTATAAATAGACAGAGAGTGGGACAAGTCGCAGCAGAGATTAGAGCAATCAAAAAGCCTGAACCCTATAAAGGTAAGGGTATCAAATATATTGATGAATATATTAGACGTAAAGCCGGTAAAGTGGCTAAGGGGTCAGATTAATTATGAAAAATAAACAAACAATTAAAACCGCAATAAGAAAACGACGTGCTGTCAGGACTCGTAGCAATATCAATGGTACTGCCGAAAGTCCACGTCTGTCAGTTAGACGTAGTTTAAGGTATTTAGCAGCTCAGGCTATTGATGATAGTCGGGGTATTACTTTGGTTGGTTTACACGAGAATAAACTGAAATTGAAAGGGGATAAAACAACTAGAGCAAAAGAATTCGGTAAAGTATTTGCTGAGAAGCTAAAAGAGAAAAAAATCACCACAATAATCTTTGATAAGGGTGAATTTAAATACCATGGTCGTGTCAAACAATTTGCAGACAGTTTACGGGAACAAGGTATTAAGTTTTAAGAAAAAAAAATGACTGATGATAAGAAAAAATTCAATAAAGGAAAAAGAAATGACGCACCAAAAGATGAGTTTGATCAGCGTATTATTGATTTAGCTCGTGTTACTAGAGTGATGGCTGGTGGTAAACGTCTTCGCTTTAGAGCTTGTGTTGTGGTTGGTGATCACAAAGGAAAGATCGGTTATGGCATTGCCAAAGGCAAAGACGTGACGATCGCTGTTAATAAAGCTGTCAATAGAGCAAAGAAAGCTCTGATAACCTTGAAGACTATTGATGGTACTATTCCTCATCAAGTAACAGTTAAATATAAAGCAGCTAAAGTGATGCTCAGACCAGCACCAGTTGGTACTGGTATCGTAGCTGGTGGAGCAGTGCGTGCTTTATTGGAATTGTCAGGAATCCAAAATATTTCCGCTAAGATTTTAGGTGCTAATAATAAAATTAATAATATTCAAGCGACATTCAAAGCTTTTTCTAGTATTTTAGACAAACCAAGACCAGAAGCTAAAGAGCCTGCTATTGCTAAGACTGAAGCTACTAAGGAAACCGTTGAACCAGAAGAAAAGGAATCAGTCGTTGTAGATACTGCGAATATCAAGGAAAATAAATAAAATATATGACTAAAGAATTATTAGGTTTACACAATTTAGAAAGCAATCCCAAGGCTAGAAAAACTAAGATCAGAAGAGGTCGTGGTAATTCTTCAGGTAAAGGTAATTATTCAGGTCGTGGCATGAAAGGACAGAAGTCACGTTCCGGCGGCAAGGGTGGTTTAAAGGTTAGGGGTTTAAGGTCATATTTATTGCGCATTCCAAAGAGTAAAGGCTTTAAGAGTAAGAGAGCAACTTTTGTTCCAATTAATTTAGATTTATTAGAAAAATATTATATTGAAGGAGAGTTAGTTTCCTTAAAATCTCTAGCTAAAAAGGAATTGATACCAGTCGGTGAGAAAAATGTAAAGATTTTGGGTACTGGTAAATTGACTAAAAAATTGAGAATAAAAATAGACGCCTTATCAGGATCAGCAAAAAAGGCTATAATAGATTTAGGTGGTGAAATTCTTACTAGCAAAAAAGAGGCAGCTTCAGTAAAAAGTAAGAAGAATGAAAAGACGAAAGTAGCTGATGAGAAAAAGATTGAAAAAGAGCCGGTTAAGGCAAAATCAGAGGTTAAATAGTTATCTAGTTAATAACTAATAACTTACAACTAATAACTAAGGAACTAAAACTGTGTGGCAAAAATTAATCCAAATTTGGAAGACTAAAGATATTCGAAAAGATATCTTATTTGTCTTTGCGATGTTGATTATTTTTAGGATTGCTGCGCACATCCCAATTCCTGGTATTGATGTTACTGGTTTGAAAGAGTTTTTTGCTTCCAATCAGATATTGGGATTATTAAATATATTTTCTGGTGGTGGTATGGAGAATTTTTCTGTAGTGATGCTTGGTATTGCTCCTTATATTACTGCTTCTATTATTTTACAATTATTAACCATGATTGTGCCAGCTTTGGAAAGATTGTCTAAAGAAGGTGCAGCTGGTCGACAGAAAATCAATAAGTGGACTAGATGGTTGACTATCCCTTTGGCAATGTTGCAGTCTTATGGTTTTATCACTATTTTACAAAGACAATCACAATTGGACATTTTAACCAATTTATCAACTGGTCAATTTGCTAGAGCAATAGTGACTATTGTTGCCGGTACAATATTTTTGATGTGGATTGGCGAATTGATTTCTGAGCGAAAGGTTGGTAATGGTATATCATTATTGATCTTTGCGGGTATTGTTTCTGGTATTCCAGTAGCATTGCAGAGAACAATCGCTGTTTTTGATCCAGCACAATTATTTAATCTTTTGATCTTTATTTTGATTGCTGTTGTTACGATTGTGGTGATTGTCATTATCACTGAAGGTCAGCGCAATGTGCCAGTGAATTATGCTAGAAGAATTCGCGGTCATCGGGCTTATGGTGGTGTTGCTACTCACTTACCACTGAGAGTCAATATGGCTGGTGTGATCCCTATCATTTTTGCGATTTCTATTGTTTTATTTCCACCAATGATTGCTCAGTTTTTTGTTAGAGCACAAGCTGTTTGGGTGGCAGGATCTGCACAATTCATCATTGATTTATTCCAGAATCAAGTATTTTATGGCATTTTTTACTTTACACTAGTTGTTGCTTTTACTTATTTTTATACCTTTATTGTTTTTCATCCTGCACAACTAGCAGAGAATTTACAGAAACAAGGTGGTTTTATCCCTGGCATCCGTCCAGGTAGACATACTGAAGTTTATATCAAGAATATTGTTAGTCGCATTATTTTAGCAGGTGCTTTATTCTTGGGTACAGTAGCTATTTTACCAATTATTATGCAGCCCATTACGGGTGTCAGCACTATGGTTATTGGTGGTACTAGTCTTTTGATTGTAGTCTCTGTTGTTATTGAATCAATGAAACAAATAGAGTCACAATTAGTGATGAGAGATTATGATGGTTTTTAAAGACTGTGAATAAATGTGTTATTGGCCGACCTTTTGGTCGGTTTTTTGATAGTTCCAAATTTACAAGCGATGTGATAAACTGATATTAACAAAGATATGGAGGGTACAAATGGCTAACGTTGAATGTAAAAATTTAGTATTGTGTACTTTTACAGAAGAGTTTCAAGATTTACCTTTGGATATAACTACTTTGCACACGAGTGTTTGTCAGGTTGCTGAACGTGTTTTAAAAGAGAATGATCTAATTGATATTGAAGTGCTTTATCATGGTGATATTAATAAGATAGAATATCATTTTGATGTAGAATTGACTGCTTATCAGAAAGCAGAATTGGATATTCTGTTTATGGGCGTGATGATGTCAATGCTTGGTGTTGGCAAAGAGTTAGTCGCCAAGAAGGTGGGTGATCATGAAAATTATTATTATGTCGAGTGCCAATTTTGTTTTTCTATTAGTGATGACGAACTCTCGTTGCTAAAAAATCATATCAGAAGACTTTTTAAGGAGGTTTTAAAGTCAGATATTGATGGCGAGTTGGAAGTGCTTGAGATTGATGACGAACCATACATTGATTTTGACATTGATCATGGTTTATCAGAAGATGAAAAATTCATTATTCAATCATTATTGTATATTACAATAGATTATATTTTGGGACTATGTGATCCATCAGATCCTGATAATTGGGATTATGCTGATGCTTAAAAAGATAAATTGACCCCTGGTAGTGGCGCAAGAAATTGTGTTGCTGCTGGGGGTTTTGTTTTTGGTGAAAATAAGGTAAAATAAAACTATCCTTGATTATTAATGTATCAATTTTATGCATAAAATTGTCATTTTGGGACCCCCAGGGTCTGGTAAGGGAACCCAAGCAGAATTTATTTCAGTTGCCTTAAATATTCCCATAATTTCAACGGGCCATATTTTTCGTAATGAAATGAAGAACCAAACTGATCTGGGAAAGAGGATTACCGCAATTATGGATAGTGGTGGTTTAGTACCAGATGAGATCACCAATGAAACTGTTAAAAATAGATTGCAGCAAGACGATGTCAAAAATGGTTATATCTTGGATGGCTATCCTCGAACTATCGCACAGGTTGAGTATCTAGATCAACTTGATGAGTTGTCTAGAGTTGTTAATATTGATTGTAGCGACTCAGTGGTGACAGATCGGATGGCAGCGCGGCGAACATGTTCTAAGTGTGGTACCGATTTTAATATTTTATTTAAACCAACAAAGGTTGATGGTGTTTGTGATCAGTGCCAAGGCCAATTAATTACTCGGACTGATGGTGAACCAGATGCAATCAAAGAACGAATCTATATTTATCATCAACAGGATGATCCGGTTTTGGATTTTTATAAGAATAAAGGCATTTTAATCAATATCAATGGTGAGCCAAGTATTGAAGAGGTGTGGCAACAAATCAGAGAAAAATTAAATTTGGACAGCTAACCTTTAACTTTTCAAGTATCAATTTTTTTTACTTTTCAATTATAAGTTTTAAATTATTATATGAGTTTAATTAAGACTAAAGAAGAAATAGTACAACTAAGGGCAGATGGAAAAATTTTAGCTCATATTTTGAAGCAAACTTTGAAATCAGTAAAAGTTGGTATTACTACTGGCGAGCTTAATGACTTGGCCGAGAGATTGATTATTGAGGTTGGTGGTGAGCCAAGTTTTAAGGGTTATGGACAACCGATTCCATTTCCTGCTGGATTGTGTGTTTCTATTAATGAAGAAATCGTTCATGGTATACCAGGATCACGAGTGATCAAAGAAGGGGATATTGTTAGTCTGGATATTGGCATGAAGAAGAATGGTCTTTATACAGATATGGCTTATACCATTCCTGTTGGTAAAATAGATCATCAGACCAAGAAACTGTTAAAGGTGACTGCTACGGCCTTGGACTTAGCTATTAAAAATTGTGTGGTGGGCAAAACCTTGGGTGACATTGGCTATGCTGTGCAGACTTATGTTGAAAAGCATGGTTTTGGTGTAGTGCGCGATTTGGTTGGTCATGGCGTTGGACATGCTGTCCACGAGGAGCCTGCTGTGCCAAATTTTGGCCAACCCAATACGGGTGAGGTACTAAAAGTTGGTATGGTTTTAGCTTTTGAGCCAATGGTGACGATGGGTGGCTATGAGATAGATTATCGTGATGATGACTGGACTATCAAGACTCTAGATGACAGTTTATCGGCTCATTTTGAGCATTCTGTGGCCATTACTGATAAAGGACCGATAATTCTGACAGCATTATGAAAAAACTACTAGGAATTGATTATGGGACAGTAAAGATTGGTTTAGCCATCGCTGATGATCAGATGAAAATGGCCGTACCCTACAAAATTATTAAAGAAGCTGATCTTCAGCAACAGCTTGTTTTGATTAAGAAAATTATTGATTCAGAAGATATTAATGAGATTGTTGTTGGTTTGCCAAAGAAGCTGAATAATGACGCTACAGAGCAGACAGCTATTACGGAGCGTTTTATTGAAACTTTAAAGAGTTTTGATTTGCCAGTTTATGATGCTGATGAAAGACTGACTAGCCAGGCCGCCCAGCAGCAGGGAATAGTAGAGGACGATGCAGTAGCGGCAATGTATATTTTACAGTCTTATCTAGATCGACATTATGTTTAGTTTTTTTCTATTTTATGTTTTACCATTTTTAGTTAGTTTGATACTAGCTTTTTTGTTGACGGCGCTTATTCGTTGGTGGGCGATCAAGAGAGATATTGTTGACAGGCCTGCACCACGTAAAGTACATAGCAAACCAATACCGCTGCTGGGCGGTCTAGCCGTCTATCTTGCTTTTGTGTTGACCTTATTAATATTTTGGTCCCGATTATTAGACGGCATTATCCAACCAAAATATATAGTTGGTATCATTCTGGGAGGATTACTTCTGATGATTGGTGGTTATCTGGATGATCGTTATCAGCTCAGCCCTAAAAAACAAATTTTGTTTCCGATCGCAGCCTGCATTGTTGTCATTGTCTCAGGAGTGGGAATTAAATTTATTACCAATCCATTGGGGGGTTATTTGCATTTTGATACTTGGCAGATCTTATTATTTTGGTGGCAAGGGATGCCCTATTATTTTACTGTTTGGGCAGATTTATTTACTTTGGTCTGGCTGGTTGGTATGGTCTATGTAACCAAGCTTTTGGATGGTCTTGATGGTTTAGCAACTGGTATTGGGGTGATTGGCAGTTTTATTATTTTTGGCGTTTCTCTTTTTTGGGATGTAGCTCAATCTGGTACTTCTGTCATTGCTTTGGCTTTAGCCGGTGCTTTATTTGGTTTTTTGATTTGGAACTGGCATCCAGCCAAGATTTTTCTTGGCGAAGCAGGTAGCACCTTTATTGGCTTTAGTTTGGGAGTCTTAGCCCTCATCAGTGGTGGTAAGATTGCCACAGCCTTGTTGATTATGGGCATTCCTATCCTTGATGTAGTTTGGGTGATTATGCGGCGAACTATCATGGAAAGAAAATCCATGGCTCAGGCAGATCGCAAACATTTACACCATAGATTATTAGATATTGGTTTTAGTCATCCTCGCGCTGTGATTTTTTTGTATTTTGTGACTGGCATTTTTGGACTTAGTTCAATCTTTCAAGGCACTCAAGGCAAGATTAAGACATTATTGTTTATGATCTTTTTTATGCTAATATTAGCGTATTATTTGGTATGGAAATATAAGAAATCCACAAATGAAAGAACTAATAGTGAGAAGTTATAGGCGCTTGACAAGACATGGTAAATAGTTTAAACTGATATTACTTTTTATCATTATAACTAAAGAATATGACATTAGCAGTAATAAAAACAGGCGGTAAGCAATACCTTGTTCAGAAGGGTGATAAGCTTAAAGTTGAGAAATTGGTCGCTGAAGTAGGTGATCAGATTGAGCTTAAAGATGTTTTACTAAAATCTGACACTAAAGGCAGTAAAGTAGAATTGGGTAAACCAGTTTTAGATACTATTGTTGAGGCTAAAGTCCTGCAACAAGCTAGAGGTAAGAAAATTAAGGTAGTTAAGTATAAGAATAAGATTCGTTATAAGAAAACTCAAGGTCATAGACAAGCTTTTACAGAATTAGAAATTACAAAAGTATAAATATATAAAAACACCCTAAGAATATTCGATTGGGTGTTTTTTGTTACCTATATTTTCTTACGATCTTTGAGCGCATAGCCCAGAGTAATGTCATCAGCATATTCTATTTCACTACCACTTGGTAATCCTTTAGCCAATCTACTAATATTGATATTAGAGTCTTGTAATAGTTTAATTAAATAAAGAGAAGTTGTTTCACCGGCAATGTCGTTGTTTAATGCTAAAATTAATTCATTGGGTTGGTCCTTTTTTATTCGTTGTTGTAATTCCTTAATTTTTAATTTATCAGGTGTGATATTTTCTGGGGGATTGATAGTCCCTTGTAAGACATGATAAAGACCTTGATAGTTATTGGTTTTTTCGATTGCTTGAACATCTTGGGTTTCAGCAACCACGCAGAGTGTTTCTTTATCACGATTGCTATCCTTACAAATAGAGCAGGGAATAGAATCAGAAAAGTTAAAACAAACTGAACAAATAGTGATTTGCTCCTTAGCATCAAGTAAACTATCAGCAAATTCTTTCAGATCCTCTTTTGGTCTATTGAGTAAATGAAAAACCAGCTTCTCGCTAGTTTTTGGACCAATGCCGGGAAGCTTATCAAATTGAGCGATTAGTTTTTGTAGAGATTTTGGTAAACTCATTATTAATTCAAAATTTATAGGTTAAAAGTTAAAAGTATAGCTTTATAAGCTAAAACTTATTAATATTAGTTTTTAACTTTTGATTTTTCATTTTTAAATTTATCTAGATCATCCCGCCCTCCGGGCCAGAGGCCCTTAGGCCGGCGGCCATTTTGTTAGCCATGATTCTTTGTACTTTTTGTGTGCCCTCAGCAAAAGCTTTTTTTATAGCCTCTTCTGTAGCTTCTTTGTTTTTAGCAAAACTTTCTTTTAGTTCAAGTTCTAAAATATCTTGTTTGCCATTCATTTTAAGATAAACAAGGTCTGTATCAATCTCAACAATTTCTTGTTCCAGCATCGCTTGCATCGCTTGCGCTTGATTTTTTAGATCTTTAAGATCACCGATTTTTGAAAAAAGTGACATAAGTTATAGATGGTTAAATTGTTAAATGGTTATATTATTAAGTATTTAATTAGCTATTTAGAATTCTGGTGGCAAATCGTATTTTTCTTTAGCTAAATTTTTAAAACTAACAGGCTGATCATCAAAGAAGAGATTGACCATACCGGTCGGACCATTACGATGTTTAGCAATATGAAGTTCAGCTCGATTTTTTTCCTCTGGGGAAATATCTTCCATCCGATAGTTACGATCCGCTGCTTTACGGTAGATAAACATGACAATGTCAGCATCTTGTTCGATGGATCCTGAATCTCTCAAATGGGCAAGTTTTGGAATTGCTGGCTTGGATGATTCAACGGCACGGGATAGCTGTGATAAAGCAAGAACGGGGATGTCTAACTCACGTGCAATAGCCTTTAAGGATCTGGTGATTTCGGCAACTTCCTGAACACGGTTGTCGCCATATTTTGAGCGACCCTCCATTAATTGTAAGTAGTCGACGATCAATAAGTCTAAACCATGTTCAAGTTTTAAACGTCTAGCTTTTGAGCGTATTTCCATAATATTAGCTGTGGCAGAGTCATCAATAAAGATTTGTGCTTCAGATAAGACACCCATGGCCTGACCAATACGAGGGAAGTCGTCATCATTTTGTTTGTCAGAGAGTTTGCCAGTTCGCATTTTCCACAAAGAAACATTGGCTTGAGAGCAGAGCAAACGATCAACCAATTGTTCTTTACTCATTTCCAAGGAAAACATGCCAACAGATTTTTTTCCTTCAGTAGCAACATGCCGTGCGATATCCAAGGCTAAACTAGTTTTACCAACTGAAGGGCGAGCTGCCAGAATGATCAGGTCTGATTTTTGTAAACCAGCTAAGAGATTGTCCAAATCTTTAAAGCCTGTTGCTAAACCTCTGATTTTCCCAGATTCACGATGTAGTTCATCAATACGATCAAAGGTGCCATGCAAAACGCTTTTGATTGGTACGAACTCGTCTTTTAAATATTTTTGTGAAATGCCAAAAAGCATTTGTTCTGATTGATCTAGTAAGCTATCTAATTCCTCAGTCTCATCGTAAGCCAAAGAACTAATATCAGAAGTTGCTTTGATTAGATTTCTTAAAGTAGATTTTCTTTGGACGATTTCAGCATAGGAGGCAACATTGCTGGCCGTTGGTACAGTATTGGCTAGGTTGGCTAAATAGCTTTTACCGCCAACTTTATCAATGTGCTTTTTCTCAGTTAATAAATTTGATAACGAGAGAATGTCGATAGGTTCATGCTTCTCATATAAATCAAGGATTGCTTCATAAATAAAGCGGTGAGCGTCTTTGTAAAAATCTTTGGGAGAGATCAAATTTACAACTTTGGAAATAGCTTCTTTATCAATCAATAAAGAGCCTAAAACAGATTGTTCTGCTTCTAGGTTTTGAGGTGGTAGTTTTGTGATTTGATCGACCATAAATAAGTTTTTAAGCCTCTTTATTCTAGCAGATAAAGTCAACAAAACCAATTGATCTTTTTCATAATTTTTCCCCCTTGCTTGTGTATAAGATTGTAGATCTTGACGATTGCTTGATATTTGGCGATAATTAAATAAGGTATTATTTATTTTAAAAATTGATGAGGTTATCAACAATCAAAGGTGCCAGTTTTGGCTTAACATCGGGTATTATTACTACTTTAGGGATGATGATGGGCTTACACTCTGGCACTGGGTCAAAAATAGTTTTTGGGGGGTATCTTAACTATTGCCGTAGCTGATGCGTTTTCTGATGCCTTGGGTATTCACATAGCAGAAGAAGCTAGTAATCAACAGCATGACCATAAAGAGGTCTGGCAGGCAACAATAGTTACCTTTATTTGTAAGCTATTTTTTGCTTCTTTGTTTATTATCCCAGTAATACTCTTTAGTTTAGATGTGGCGATGATCGTTAGTATTGTTTGGGGTTTGTTGGTATTGGGTATAATTAGTTTCTTTATTGCTCGAGAACAGAAAAATAGCGCAGTTCATGTTATCGGTGAACATATTAGTATTGCTGTTATTGTGATCATTACTACTCACTATATTGGTGACTTAATTGCGCGTTATTTTTCATAATTTTTACTAATAAAAAAACAATCCAATCAAGGGTTGTTTTTGTCTACAAAGATATTGATAGTATAGCTACGCTATTCAAATTTTTGTTAAGTGGAAAGAAAAATGGTACGCGCAGAGGGATTTGAACCCCCGACCATCTGCTTAAAAGGCAGTTGCTCTACCAGGCTGAGCTATGCGCGCTCGTCGTCGTCTTGGCTCACTGCTACGTGTCTATGAATGAATCATAGCCACTTCGCTTAATTCGTCAAGCCGTCTCCTCTCCAGTCCCGCTGAGCGGGACTGAGCTCATCCCGCAAAGCGGGATTCGCATCAGATTTCATACTAAAACCAATCACTCCTCTTCGATTCAGCAGAGCTGAATCGAACTCGCTACCCTCAGGGTGACTACAAAATAACGTTGGTATTATAAATTAATATTTAGTAATTGTCAACACTAGACGAGATGATCATGTTAATACTCCTCAGAAATTGATAGTTATGTTATAATGTAAGTGATTTGTCAATTATTTATGATCCAAAAATCTATTGCCAATGTTTGGCATGACAAAACTATTGCTGAAACATTACAAAGACTGAATACTAGTGTCTATGGTTTGGATGTTAGCGAAGTTAAGAGAAGACGCAAGTTGGCTGGTCAGAATGAATTACCAAGAGCAAAAAAGCTAACGCACTTAGCTATTTTTTTCAGTCAATTCAAAAATACTCTAGTTTATATTTTATTAATAGCAGCTTTTATTAGTTTCTTTTTAGGTGAGCATATTGATGCTTATGTAATTCTTTTTGCGATTTTTATTAATGTGATTGTTGGTTATGTTCAAGAAAATAAGGCTCAACAGGCATTGGCAGAGTTACAATCTGTGGTTGTACCCAAAGCTTTGGTGATTAGACAGGGAAGTAAAAGATTGATCGTAGCTAATAATTTAGTGCCAGGTGATATTATTGTTTTACAGGCTGGCTCATTAATACCTGCCGATGCCAGACTATTAGAAGCACATGATTTGGAAATGGAAGAAGCAGCTTTGACTGGAGAATCAGCACCGGTTGCAAAACAAATTAAGAAGTTGTTACCTGGTAAAGCTTTGGCAGATCGAACTAATATGGTTTATATGGGAACTTTAGTATCACACGGTGTTGGTTTGGCAGTGGTTACTGGCATTGGTATTCATACAGAGATCGGGCAGATTGCTCAAATGCTTAGTGATACCAAAGATGAGCCAACGCCCTTGCAATTGAAACTAAAGAAGTTTAGTAGAAAATTGGGTTTTATTATTCTCGGTATTTGTGGTGTGATTTTTGTGATTGGTATTTGGCAAGAGCTAGATATTATTTTTATGTTTAATACAGCGGTAGCAATTGCTGTAGCAGCTATCCCAGAGGGTTTAGTTGTTGCCGTGACTGTAATTTTGGCTATTGGTATGCAACGAGTACTCAAACACAAGGCTTTGGTCAAAAAATTGATTGCTGCTGAAACTTTAGGTAGTACAACTGTAATTTGTACTGACAAGACAGGAACCTTGACTTTGGGAGAGATGCGCGTGGTTAAAGTTGTGGCCTTTGATAAGGTGTGGGATGTAGTTAGCGATTTTAAGAAGAACTTCACAGCTCTGCATGATATTATGAATACTTTGAAGATTGCTACTATTTGTAATGATGCAGAGTTTGATCAATTGGGGCAACCACTAGGATCAGCAACCGAAAAAGCTCTTTTGTTGATTGGTTCGCAAATGGGTTTGTCACGACAAAGATTGGAAACAAAAACTCCACGTTTGGTGGAGATACCGTTTGATTCGGTTTATAAGTTTATGGCCACGATTAATAAGTTGAATTCCAAGAGAAAGATTGTCTATGTCAAAGGCGCCCCAGAATATTTATTGAGTCAGGCAGTGGCTTATGAAAAAAATGGTATTCATAAAAAGTTAGACAAAGCAGCAAGACAAAAAATAAAGCAGAGTATTAGCAACCTAACTAAGCAACAGTTAAGAGTGATAGCAGTGGGTTATCGAGAGGTGAGTATGCAAACCGCGATCGACGTTGATAATGCTCTTGATAAATTGGTCTGGGTTGGGTTATTAGCGATGAAAGATCCGTTGCGTCATGACAGTAGTGCTACTATCGCAGCAGTAGCCCAGGCTGGCGTACGGACAGTGATGATCACTGGTGATAATAGGGAGACAGCAAAGTCTATTGGTGCGGAACTGGGTTTATCGACCAGTGACGATGCTATTTTAGAAGGAGCACAACTATTGGAGTTGAATGATAAACAACTAGCTAAGATTGTTAAAAATATTTCAATTTATGCCAGGGTGACACCTCGGGATAAGCTCAGAATCGTCAAAGCTTGGCAAAGTCATGGAGATGTTGTGGCGATGACCGGAGATGGCATCAATGACGCACCTGCTTTGAAACAGGCAGATATTGGTGTAGCTGTTGGTTCTGGTACGGACGTGACCAAGGCAACTGCTGACTTGGTTTTGTTGAACAATAATTATTCAGCGCTGGTGGCAGCTGTAGAACAGGGGAGAGTGATATATGATAATATTAAAAAGGTTGTCGTGTATTTATTATCTGATTCTTTTTCAGAAGTATTATTAATTATGGGTAGTCTAATATTGGGATGGCCCTTGCCATTGCTGCCAGCACAAATACTTTGGATTAATTTAGTGACAGATGGATTCCCGCACATGGCCCTAACATTAGAAGATGAGGAAAAAGAAATTATGTCTGAACCTCCTCAAGAAAGAGAAAAACCTATTTTAGATACAGAGAGAAATATTTTGATCTTTACCATCTCGACAGTAACAGCTATTGCTTCATTGTTTATCTTCCAGTTTTACTACAAGGTTTATCATGATATAGATTTGGCTAGGACTGTAGTCTTTGCTTCTCTAGGTATAGATTCTCTGCTCTACGTGTTTAGCTGCCGGTCTCTAAGACATTCAATCTTTAATAAACAATTATTTAGTAATAAATATTTACTGGGTGCAGTGGGCCTTGGATTGCTGGTTCAATTGGTAGCTCTTTATACACCATTCTTCCAGAAAGTCTTGCGTACCGTGCCATTAGGGCTAGATGAGTGGTTGGTGGTAATTGGTCTAGCAATGGTGGTGATTGTCCTAATAGAGCTAATTAAGTGGGCATTCATAATCAAGAGAAGTCATCGCTTGAAAGCTGGGGATTAAGTCTATGGCTCTCCGTCAACTAGTGTGATAGTTTAGTATCCAAATTAGTGGCAAAAAGGCTAGTGTCATTTTAGCAATATAAGTATCAATGTTTCTAAAAC
>PFMC01000061.1 GCA_002785295.1 Candidatus Komeilibacteria bacterium CG_4_10_14_0_8_um_filter_37_78 | reverse complement strand
ATCTTTTTTTAAATTATGCACTTGTGGGTAGAATACGCCCTTTTTATATTGATAATTATTGATTAAAATGTTAAAATAAAGCCATTATGGAGATATTAGGAGTGAGAATAGACAATCTAAATTGTCAGCAAACTATTGCTAAAATATACGAGTATTTAGCAGGGGATAAACAGTGTCAGATTGCTACTGTTAATCCAGAGTTTATTGTTGACAGTTATACAAATCATAGATTTAAAGATATCTTGAATAAGTGTGATTTAAATACGGCTGATGGTTTTGGTATTAAGCTAGTTGGTTGGTTTCGTGGTCAGAATATTAAACGATGTTGTGGTTCAGATCTTGTAGTTAAATTAGCAGGGGAAGATAATGTTAACAAATATAAAATTTATTTATTGGGGGGTAGAGGGGCGGTGGCTTATGCTGCGGCTAATAAACTACGGAAGTTAAATCCAAAAGTCAATATTGTTGGAACGGGCGCAGGATTCAATGATATCAAAGAAGTAAGCTTACTTGAATATAATCAGATAATTGATACAATAAACAGACATCAGCCAGATATTCTCTTGGTTGGCTATAATGCACCCTATGCTCAGTTTTTCATTGATGAATGGCTAGATAAAATGCCTTCGATCAAAGTGGCAATTGCTGTTGGCGGATCATTTGATTTTATTGCTGGTAAGATTCGTCGAGCACCAAAAATAATGCGTTATCTTGGTTTAGAATGGGCATGGCGCTTACTATTACAGCCATCACGTTTGCCAAGAATATGTCAAGCAATCTTTAAATTTCTTTATTTAGTTATTAAATATGATCGATCTATCTAAATTTATTAGCCGACTGAAAAGGATCGGGCAGGGAAGTGGAGTAGTCACCAGATTTGCACCGTCGCCAACTGGCATGCTTCATATTGGTGGATTGCGGACAGCTTTGTATAGCTACCTTTTGGCTAAACAAAATAATGGTAAATTTATTTTAAGAATCGAGGATACTGATCAGAGTAGATTTGTAGCAGGAGCTACAGAAGATATTATTAATAGTCTGGCAGAACTGGGTCTGCAGCCAGATAATCTTAACAACCTTTATTATCAGTCGAAAAATATTGAGAAATATCAAAACTATGCTGAGAAGCTGATCAAACAAGACAAAGCCTATTATTGTTTTTGCTCAGCTGATCGATTGGCAAAGCTCAGAGAAGAACAAATTGCCAAAAAACAAGCACCTGGCTATGATGGACATTGTCGAACTCTAGATCAAAAAACAATCGATAATTATCAAAAATTGAATAAGCCTCATGTTGTTAGATTTAAAACTCCGCGTCAGGAAGAAATAAAGTTTATCGATATTGTACGTGGCGAGATAAGCATCAAAACAGATAATATTGATGATCAAGTTTTGATCAAATCAGACGGTTTTCCAACTTATCATTTAGCAGTAGTGATTGATGATCATCAAATGAAGATAACTCATATTATCAGAGGTGAAGAATGGCTACCAAGCACACCAAAGCATGTTTTGCTCTATCAAGCTTTTGGTTGGGATCTGCCAAACTATGTTCATTTACCATTATTACTCAACAAAGATCGATCTAAATTGAGTAAACGATCAAATGATGTAGCTGCTCATGATTATTTGCAAAAAGGTTACCTACCAGCAGCACTGATCAATTTTATGGTTTTATTGGGTTGGAATCCTGGTGATGATCGAGAGCTATTTACGCTTGATCAACTGATCAGTGAATTTAAATTGGAAAGAATCAATAAGTCAGGAGCAATCTTTTATCTCGATAAACTAAATTGGTTTGGTCAACAATATTTTCAAAAAATGACAGCAGTTGAATTTTATCAAGCTGCAAGAAATTGGCTCAGTAAATTTGATGAAAAGATTGTTCATCAGTTTAATAAAAATGTGTCCGCTGCTTGTCAGACCAGGATTAGTCATTTTTCAGAAATCAAGACTGAGTTTTCACATCTTTTCAATGACATTGATTGTCAGTCAAAGGATTTGGTTTTTAAAAAAAGTACTAAGGAGTTGACACTGCAGGGTTTGTCAGAAGTAGTTAAAGATTTACAGAATATCAATGAAAATAGTTGGAATGCAGATAATCTGCAATTGCATTTAGCAAGCTTGGTGCGCAAGCTAAACCTTGGCAATGGTGATGTTTTTTGGCCAGTCAGATATGCTTTATCAGGAAAGGAAAAAAGTGAAACCCCAGTAGAACTATTGATGGAATTAGGTAAGGAAAAATCTTTAGCGAGAATCAATAAAGCAATCACGTATTTGAAGAAAAGTTAGTTTTATGTTATAATAATAATAATATGATAAAGAGCGTCAAAAGTAGGGGATTTATAATCAATCTAATTTTGATTATTTTTTTGTTATTACCTTTGTTAGTTGGCGCTGTTAGCGACGATGATCTTGATTTGTTGCAGGATGAAATTAAATTAAAGCAAAATCAGATTACTGAATTAAAGAAGCAGAAAGAGCAGTATGAACAATCTCTAACCCAGACTAGACAACAGATTTCAACCCTTAATGGACAAATCTCAAATCTTGATAATGTCATGGCAAAACTGTCTTTAGAAGTGCAGACTCTAAATTTAGAAAAGGAAGAAGTTGACCTGCAGGTTATGAATTTAAATTATCAAATTGAAGCAAATACAGAAGATGTTGTAGATTACCAAGATCAAATTAGTGGCATTTTGCGTTTACTTAATCGTACTAATTATCATAGCAATTTTATTAGCATTATTTCGCAGAATGATTCAATTGGTACTTTTTTTGAAAGCTTAAATCAATTGAATAGAATCACTAGTAATCTCAAAGCGAAGCTTAATGAATTATTGGATAAACAAAATGAATTGAGTCGTCAGCAAAACTTATTGCTGCAAAAAAAAGATCAGCTGGAAGAATTAAATATTAAATTGGCTCAGAATATTGAGAAGATGGATAATGAGAAAGTATATAAAAGTAATTTACTATATGTCACCAGAGGTGAAGAGTCTGAATTTCAAACTTTAATTAATCAGCTTAAAGCAGAGCAAGATGCAATCGACAACGAGATTTATTCATTGGAAATAGAAGCTCGAAAAAAATTATACGAAGCCAACGGCGAAGATTTTTTATCTTCAGAAAGCGGATTTATCTGGCCAGTACCATCGCGGAAGGTTACTGCTACATTTCATGATCCTGATTATCCATATCGTCATATTTTTGAACATCCAGCGATTGATATCGGCTCAACACCACAAAGAACACCTGTTCGGGCTGTCAAGTCAGGTTATGTCGCTAAAGTGCGCGATACGGGCAATTCTGGCGGTTATAACTATATCATGTTAGTCCACAATGAAGGCCTTTCAACCGTTTATGGACATTTAAATAGTATGATTGTGGCTGAGGATACATTTGTAGTGCAAGGGGAGATAATAGGGTATTCTGGCGGTATGCCTGGAACGGCTGGTGCTGGCAACCTGACGACTGGTCCACATTTACATTTAGAATTTAGAAAAAATGGTATCCCTGTTAATCCATTAAGTTATTTACCATAGATTGTTTTATTACTAGGGAATAGACCAGAGCAGAGAAGCCCACTATTTTAGTGGGTTTTAGTGTAGCAGAAGAAATAGCCTATGTGTCGTACAATATATCTTATACGACTCATAAAGCCTTTTTACAATATTAAGGACTCGTTCCTATCATTATTGGGTTTAAATTAGCTAAAGATCTCGCAATAGACCGTTAAAAAATTAACTCTAATATTATTCCTCATTCACGTTACTTAGATGTTCGCGTAATGACACTATCTAAGGAGCTAATAAAAATAGTTGACCACGAACCAAATCACTATTTTTATGCCGATAGAATGTGTGTTTTTTTTAATAGTCACGGGTATGATCATACCCGAGCTTCTACAAACTATTTTGCAGAATAACTTAAATTTTGAGTTGTCCGTGTGTGTTCATACCTAAGCCAATCAATTTAGAACAAATTTAATTTTGTATAAAATTAGCTAGTTGAAAATTTCATCTTATTGATCAATTTTTTTCTAACCCCCTAGTGCAATTTTAAAAAATAGAGTAGTTTATCTTTACTCTATTCTCTCAATATTGTCCTTAATAATTAGGCGTCGTAAAATATTATGAAGAGGGAGTAGATTATTTATAAATAACTTGCTCAGTGATACGTAAATTAATATAGGTTATACTATCTAGATCAATCTTGTTTGATCTTAAGACCTTAGCCAGCTTCTCTAGTTGCTCCCCCACTGGTAGTTGATCATTCATATGCAATTCAATTCCTGACTTTGTGATCACTTTAAATAGGGCGTCATCTTTATCGTCTACTTGAAAGCTAATAAAAGACAAAGCATCATTATTGATGTACTCATTATAGAGCTGGTAGGTTTCTACCATGGCACTGATCAGTTCACTGGATAATAGCTGCTCACCAATATTGACTTCACTATTGCTATTGTCTCTGACTATTGGAATATTCACTTTTTGAATGATATGAGTTTCTGTTAAATGTCTAGTTACGGTACCATTGATATCAATCACATAAAATTTATCTCCAGCCTGCCAAAATAAGCGTCCAATTTTCTCTTTAATTTTCAAGCTAAGAGTGTCGGGATATTTCTTATTAATAGTTAGCTCATCAAAAGCGTACTTTTGCTCAATATCACTCACTAATTTGTCAATCGACAACAACCAATAATTGTCGCGATTGAAAATAAACAAAATATTTTCATCCAAACTTTGCCAAATGACTTCCTCAATCTCATTGGTATTAATCGCGTCATTCCCTACTATTTGTAAATATTTGATCTGAAAAATAGTTGAGAAAAATAAAATATATAAAATACTAAAAACTAAAATAATTGTAATATATTTGATTACTTTCTTCTTTAATAGTTGATTATTGACTCGGGCTGGTTGTCGGACTGACTTTCCCCTACCCTGACGCTGAAATAACATATTGTAAATATTTTACGACACTTAAATAAGTATTCTTTTTATGTTTTGATTAATTCTAGTCACAAATTCATAATTAATGGTTTGACATTTTTTAGCTAGCTCATCAACTGTAATGATGCAATCATTATCCTGACCAATTAGAGTTGCCCGGTCCCCCACCTTTATCTCTGTGATATTGGAAATATCTACCATAGTTAAATTCATACAAATCTTGCCAACTACTTTACATTTCTGTCCGGCAATAATGACTTCACCCTGATTTGATAAAAGTCGATTATAGCCATCCCAATACCCTATTGGTAAAGTAGCAATCCTCATATCTTGCTCTGCGTTAAACCCTCTAGCATAGCCAATATAATCACCAGCTTTTACAGCGTGAATATTGATGATTTTTGCGTACCAAGAAAGAGCTGGTTGCAGTGAAAAGCTATCATTATGTTCCTTTGCCCTAGCTATAGCTATCTCACTTGGTTTAAGTCCATAAAGAGCAATACCAAAGCGAATAGCCTCAAAATGATGGGCTTTATTGGACATAGTGGCGGCGCTGCAAGCAATGTGACTTATCGGTTCAATATTATTGGCTTTGAGTTTGTCTAGAATTTGTCCAAACTGCCTGGTTTGTTGATCGGTCAAGCTTTGATCTTCATTCTCACTGTCAGCATAATGTGAAAACACACCAGCAATGTTTACCTTTGAACTATTTAGCTGATTAATAATTTGATCAATGTCGTCAAAGCAAAATCCTAAACGATGAGTGCCAATATCAAATTTAAGATGGACTTTACAACTTTTATTTAGCCGAACTACATTATCCAATTGCTCAATATTTGAAACTACAAATTCAATATCATTACAAATTAACTGATCAATTTGTTCTAGTTGATAAAAGGATAAAACAATAATTGGCTTTTTGATATTATTTTGTCTGAGTTGCAGTGCTTCATCGCCACTAACAACAGCTGAATAGTCAACTTGCTTATTTTGATCAAGTAATTTAGCTATCAAGTCAATGCCATGTCCATAAGCATTACTTTTGATCACGGGGATTAATTTTGTTTGAATATTAACAAGCGATCGAAAAGCTGAAATATTGTCTTCGATCGCCTGTTTTTTGATTTCAATCCAAGTTAGATCATTCATTTATTTTATTACTTTGAAGCCACAATACTTCTTAAGGGCTTTTGGTATTTTGACACTACCATCTTTCTGCTGAAATTGCTCCAAAATAGCTGGTACTAGTCTGCTAGTGGCTAAGCCAGAGGCATTTAAGGTATGTAAGTATTCATTTTTTCCAGTTTTTGCATCTTTATAGCGAATATTGCCGCGTCTAGCCTGATAATCCAAGGCATTGGAAATACTACTAACTTCTTTATAGCCTTTCATACTAGGTAGATAGACTTCCAGATCAATAGTTTTGGCCATAGCCGCGCTGCAATCTTCAGCAGCCAACTGTACAGTATTAAAATGCAGTCCCAGTCCTTGCACTAAATTTTTGGCATGGTTTGTTAATTCAGCCATTGCTTGCCATGACCGATCTGGATGAGTGAATTGAAACATTTCAATTTTATTAAACTGATGTCCACGGATCATCCCTCTTTCACCAGCACCATAACTCCCTGCTTCCCGACGAAAGCAAGTTGAATACGCATAATACTTGAGCGGTAATTCATCTTGGTCCATTAGTTCATCGCGGTGATAATTACCAAGCATCATCTCAGAAGTAGCATTGAGACAAAGGTGGTCCTCAGTCCAAAATAGATCATCGCGAAATTTTGGTAAATGACCTGAAATAAAAGCTGATTGCTCAGTTAGTAAATATGGTGGCCAGATAAATGTATATTTATTCTGACGATGATAAGCGATAAAATAATTAAGTAAGGCCCATTCTAGTTCTGCACCCAGTCCCTTATAAATCCAAAATCCAGTTCCTGACATTTTGGCTGCTCTTTCATAATCAATAATATCTAAATCTTTTGCTAGTTGCATATGATCCTTGGGCTCAAAATCAAACTCCGGTATTTTGCCAAAGGTATCAATTACTTTGTTATTTTCCTTACCACCAGCAACCACATCATCAGCAACGATATTTGGTAGAGCGCCAAGTAATTCATTTAATTCACTACTAACTTTATCAAGATCTTCTTCAATTTTTTTGATGTTATTGCCAATTCTTTTCATTTCAGTAATAGTCTCAGCGTTTGGCTTTACCTTTGAATTCTTATTCCTCTCAGCTTTCAGAGTATCCATGGAGTTGATCAAAGCTTTGCGCTCGTCATCAAGTTTGATAATTTTGTTCAAATTAAACTTATCTTTAGCTATTCTTTTTAACAAAGCCGCTTCTATCTTGTCTTTATCCTCACGGATTTTGTTGATGTCTAACATATATTTGTAATATTAAATTATAATCCTAAATCGTCAGAAATTGACTGCATTGCTTTTAGGCTGAGCGCAATGAAGTCATCCAATTCCATCTTAAACTCACTACACGACATAATAATGTCACGATTGGCGCCCGCGGCAAACTGTTTATTTTTGAACTTTTTAAGTATAGATTTTACTTCTAGACTAGCCAAATTCCTTTCAGGACGAATAAGCGCTGAGGCAACAATCAGGCCAGTGATTGGATCCGTCGAATAAATACACTTCTCAATTAATTCATTTCTCGACTTTCCAGTTGCTTCATTGTGTGCCAAAATAGCATCGAAAACTATTTGCGGAATATCTTCTGATTTGAGGATTTCGACTGTTTTCACACCGTGTAGGGCGGGATCAAGATGATAGTCAACAATCTCCATATCAAGGTCGTGTAATAGACCACTTAAGCCCCATACTTCCTCATCTTCATTAAAATGCTTGGCCAAAGAGCGCATAATGGCTTCAGTAGCCAACATATGTTTGATACTGTTATTAGTCTGAACATACTTGTTAACTAAGCTCAAGGTTTGATCTCTAGTTATCATCTTCTGTATTTTTAGGTTTTAAAGTGGGAAATAAGATTACTTCTTTAATATTGTGTTGATTTGTCAAAAGTTGTACAACACGATCTATCCCCATACCCAGTCCTGCTGTCGGGGGCATGCCATACTTAAGCGCTTCAACGAATTCTGCGTCGTATTCAGTCGCTTCTTCATCGCCATCATCTCTTAATTGTGCCTGATATTTAAATCTTTCATCTTGATCCACAGGATCATTGATTTCTGAAAAGGCATTAGCAATTTCATAACCAGCGACAACACATTGAAATCTTTGGACATAGTCGTCGCTATCAGACACTTTCTTAGCGAGGGGTGATAACTCGATGGGATGGTTAATAATATAAAATGGTCCAGCTTCTTTTTCCCGAATATACTTTTTGTAAAGCTCATCCAGCATTTTGCCTCTGTCCCACTCTGGCGCTGTTTTAATACCCAATTTTTCAATCTCATCTTTTAGTTCAAATTTAGTTTTAAACTGATCAATATCTAGTTTACACCTTTTCTTGATTTCTTCTTTAAAATCCAGCCTGGGAAATGGTGGTTGAAAATTATATTCTTTTTCATCATAAGTGATTTTATAGTCACCAGTAATTTCCTTGACCATCTCGCTTAAAAAATTCTCGAAGAAAACCATCAATTGTTGATAGTCTTGATAAGCCCAGTAAAACTCTATTTGGGTGAATTCTGGATTGTGTGCGTGATCAATCCCTTCATTACGAAAGCAACGAGCAATCTCATAAACCCTTTCATAACCACCGACTATTAGTTTCTTCAAATAAATCTCCGGTGCGACGCGAAGAAATAAATCTGTGTCTAGAGCATTGTGATGAGTGATGAATGGTTTAGCAATGGCACCACCAGCGAGTGTTTGTAAAATCGGTGTTTCTACTTCTGTAAAACCCAAGTCATCAAAATACTGCCGAACAAATTTAATCGTCTTTGATCTAGTGACAAATACCTTTCTGACTTCTTTATTGGAGATTAAGTCTAGATATCTTTTTCGGAAACGAATTTCAATATCAGATAAGCCGTGCCACTTCTCCGGCAAAGGTAAAAGAGCCTTGGATAGAAGGCTAAATTTTTTGACTAGTAAAGTTCTCTCCTCTTTTTTAGTTACAAAAAGTTTGCCAGTTAAATAAATATAATCACCAATATCATAAAGATTTGCAAACTGTTCATACTCTTTGGCACCAACTTCATCTTTTTTAATATAAGCTTGTATTTTACCACTGTCATCTTGAATATTGATAAAACATGATCCACCATGCAGACGTATATTGCGGATACGCCCAACTAAACTAAGCTCGTTCTGCTTTTTTTCCAGAACGTCAAAATTCTTAAGTACGTCGGCAATAAAGCTCCGATCCCCTGTTTGTGCTGGATATGGATCTATTTTAGCTTTCTTGATGGCTTCCAATTTTTCTAAACGAATATTATACTCATCAGACGGATTAATTTCAGTTTTTTCATCAGTCATAGATTTGATTAATTATTTAATATGTAATATGTAAAAAGTAATATGTGTATTATAGTAAATTTAGCGACTTTTAACAATTTTATTAAGCCGTTGACAGAAATTAAACAATGTGTTAATCTTTGCTATAAATAGTAAATTAAAATTTTTTTGAAGGAGATAATATGAATGAATATCTGGTGGAAACACTAAAGGTGTTTGGTGCGATTATTCTCATAATCTTATTAGTCTATTTGATAAACTATGATAACAGCAGTGTTATTGGAAGTAGAGCTGACATTCAAGCAAATTATGGGGTAACCGTCGCTGGGGTTACTGTTCACGGCTGTAACTCATATGGTTGGATCCAAAATAACAATGGCACAGCTATTATAATTCGTGAAGAATGGGGCTTATTTAATAACAAGGCTACTTATCTTCATAATTTAGAATCTGGTGAAAGAATTAGACACAATATTATCAATGGTCACTATTATTTGATACTTTATATATCGGGTACTGTTATTGATACAATCAACACTTGTCTTTAAAAAAAGCGACCTGCTACAATAGCGGGTCGTTTTAATATTCAAAAAAAATCAAACTTATTTATTGCGCCACTTCCAAAGATACTTAAACCAGCTGCTTAAGTGTATTCTCCCCATTTTTGAAAAGACGCCCATGATACCACTTTTTCCTGCTGAGTCGCGGTGATGAAAATGAGTAACTTGTGCTGCTGCAAAATAAACTACTTGCCAATCTTTTTGCCAAAAGCGTCGACACCAATCACAATCTTCAAAATACATGAAGAATCTTTCATCCAATAAACCGATTTCATTGACCGCATCCTGACGAACCATTAAGCAGGCACCAAAAAGCCAATCAACTTTAATAGTATTTTGATGATCATAATCAAGCATTAGATATTTTTGTAACCAGGCCTTACCCTTTTTTGTTTGACCCAATTTTGTTCGCCGATATAGCGGTAAACGCCAGTTAGGAAAACTAGTACAAGAGTGTTGATAATGACCATTAGGATAGAGTAATTTTGGGCCGATAATTCCAACGTTTGGATGATCATCTAGATAAACTATCATTTTTTCTATAGCATTGTCTTTAAAATAGAGATCCGGATTCAAAATTAAGATGTATTCACCTTGAGCTTTCTTAATGCCCATATTATTACCATTGGCATAGCCTTTGTTGGGAATCTCAATTAGTTCAATATAGGGCAGGTATGATCTTAATTCCTCTTTTAACTCATGCTGTGGACTATTATCAACAACAATAATTTCATACTGCATACTAAATTTCAGATCGGCAATATTTTTCAGTAAATATTTTACCAATTTAGCACTATTGTGATTTAAAATAATGATGGATAATTTCATATTATTGATACCATTTACTGATAGTTTGTGGTTTTACTTTGATCATTTTACTAATTTGTTTTCTTTTGTAACGCATTTGTGGATAAAGTTGCCAAAAATTTCTAAATTTAGATCTGCTAACTCGATTGAATAATAGCATAAATAAATATTTCTTGAGCTCATAAGGTACAATATAAAGAAAATATTTCCAAAAATTTAAGGCAAATTCATTTTTGTAAATCGTTAATAAATGATTGCGATAGGATAAAAAATTAATCAAAATATTTTTTTTGCGATGAGCAGTGGCTACTTGCCAGTCAGTTTTATGAACTGCGCCGGCTACTGTTCGATCATGATAAGCAATCGACTGTGGCAAACAATATAGTTTCCAACCAGCCAGTCGTAAACGCCAGGACAGATCAACATCTTCTTTATAAGCAAAATAACTTTCATCAAAATATTCATCATAACCCTGTTTGTTCTTTAGTTTGATCTCTTCCAAAGCTTGTCGACGATAAATTGGTAATGCTCCAGAAACACCAAAAACTTCTTCTACTTGATTGTATTGACCCTGATCTGCTTGACCATTACCGCGATCTAAGACTTGATGATTTTTTTTGATAATCAAACCAACTGAATCAATCATTGTGGTTTTGACATTGTCTTGATAATCCCATTGATATAGTTTGCCACTAATACCGGCAACATCCAAATGTTGATCCAAAAAATTTATAGCATTAGACAAATAGTCTCGATCAAGGATTGTGTCTTGATTGACACAAAAAAGATATTCACTTTTTGTCCATAAAATGATTTGATTAAAAGCTTTACTAAAACCAATATTGTCTTTGTGAGCCACTACTTTATAATGCGGAAACTTTTCACTCAAATAAGCTAAGGTACCATCAGTAGAGCCATTATCAACAATCAATATTTGATAATCCTTAAAGCCCTGCTCTTGCAGAGAGTTCAAACAGAATGGTAAATAATTACGCGCATTATAAGTAACTAAACCAATAGCCACCTTATGATCATACATTGTCAAATTGTTTTCAGGGTTCATGATAAAAATTTATGAGTAAAAGCCCAATCCCCAAAGGATGGTTTAAATAGGGACTGAAAATATTAATGACGCATAGTAGTATTATACTATAAGCGAAACCTAGTTTTAAAGGGTCAATTTTAACCTTATTTTGACCCAAATTCGCATTTTTAAGGTAGATCGTATAGATTGCAGCCAGATAAGCTAAAAGTCCGAAAATACCGATCTTTAGCATAATATCCAAATATCCCCATTCAAAAGCAGAAGTTGTATAAAGGCCAGTAGGATTCTGCTCGTTTTTAATCCGAGGGTCAGAGCTTTGATAAGTCACTTCATGACCAAAACCAGAACCAAAATTTGGTGCTTGCAAAATAGCATTCTTTAAAGGTATAAGTTGTGCTTGACGAGATGAAACTGCGCTTTCGGTCAGCTCTAAAGCCCGACTTGTTAGTTGACCACCGTGCCAAGATGAAGTCCAGGTAAAGAGTAAGATTATACTCAATCCAATAGTAAGTGCAAAAATACTAAGAGTAATAAGCAGGCGTTTCCAATTTAAATATCCTTTAATCAGTAAGATCAAGAAAACAATAAATAATGTTAGCAGTAGACCAACCCAATAGCTTCGAGAAAATGAAGCTAGAACCAGCGCTACGCTCATCAGCAATGAACAGTATAGATACCACTGGTCTTTGATTTTTATATTATTCTTTGACCAAAAATAGATCACCACTAAGATCAAGATGATAGCGACTGCGCCATAAAGTTGCGACTGCATAAAGATTCGATAAAAATTGTTACTAACATGTGTGATTTCACCAAATCTTTGATCTCTAATCCAACGATAAAGGATCGATAAATCCAGCCATGATAAATCATGAGAAAAAGCAAAAAGCAGTAAATAAGTTTTGATCATCAACCAATTTACTGCGATCAATAACAATCTAAAAACATTAATTAAAAACTTTGGATTGAAAACTAAATAGAAAGCTGGTAAAAGTAAAAGAAATAGATAGCCATTAGCATCAAAAAATGTATTACTCAAACCATTTCTTAAAACACCTTGCACAATCCCAATTAGCAACATGACGATCAATAGACTAAGCCATTTTTTATTGACAGCTGCCAAGAGATGAAGATCCCTTTTCTGATAAAGATGATAAAGCATAGCTACGAAAACAACAACAAATAAACCTATACGAAGAGCAAGATGATAAGAGCCCAAGTACAGATCAATTGCATGACCATGGGAACCAATAAACAGTTCAGCTAAAATCAAATAGATCCCCCACTCTAAAGAATAAAGACTAATGACAAAAGCCGCTAAAACAATTAGTAAAAAAAATAGATTTGACCAGCCAGGAAAATACCACAACCAAAAAGATAAAGCTTCAAAAATGATCAGCCCCAAAAAAACTTCCTTAATTCTATTGGTTAATAGCTTAATAGTCACGCTTTTGGATATTTAATATTTGCTGAATAAAAGTTAATAGGTAGTTTAATGGTAATAAAATAACTAAAATCATAAATTGCCACCACGGCTGATGCTTTTTAAAGTAGATCAACATTGAACGATTGAATAAGGCTTGACGTGATAGTGTCATTATTTGTTTAAAGCTTTGTTTGCCATGATGAATAATTTTAGTTTCAGCAAAATAATAGACCGGGAAATTCTTTTGATTTAAACGTCGACATAGATCAACCTCCTCAAACCAGATAAAATAATCATTGTCCAAACGTCCAATGGCTTGATAAACAGTTCGCTTGATCAACATGCAAGCACCAATGATCGACTCCACTTGTTGAGTCTTGTGATAATCAAAGTCTTTTTGAAAATACTCTTGATTTAAGCTGGGAAAAATATTATTTAATTTTAATAAAGTAATTAGCTGTGAATATAAAGATGGAAATTTACGAACAGAAATTTGGTTTGTCTGGTCACTATTGAGGATATTGACACCAAGCATACCCAGGTGCTGATGATTGGTTAAATAAGTTATCGCTTTTTCTAAAGAATTATCGATCAACTCAGTATCAGGATTTAAAAAAAGTAAAAAATCACCAGTACTCTGATCAACCCCTTGATTATTTGCCTGGGCAAAGCCTTGATTAACCTCATTAACAATTAATTTCACAGTCGGATATTTTTCTTTAATCAGAGCCACTGTCTGGTCTGATGAATTGTTATCAATAACAATAATTTCATAATCAAAATAACAGTATTTAAAAAGCGAAGCCAAACATTGATCCAGATACGTGGCAACATTCCAGCTAACGATAATAATGGAAAATTTATAATTGTTCATAAAGTAAATCTAACATTTGTTTTATTCTTTGTTGCCAAGTGTGCTCTTTGACTAGTTCGATTCTAGCATGCTGCTTTTGTTCATTATCCTCGGCCAATTCACTAATCACTAGTTGATTAAAGTCTTCTGGTGTCTGAGCTATTTTAATCTCAGAAAACATCTCCAAACCAGGTGCTGGTGAGGCCACGATGGGCTTACCGCAAGCTAAGTATTCATACATTTTCATGGGATTGGTAGCTTTGACATAAGAATCTGGTAAATGAGGGATAATACCAAGATCAAATTGTTGAATATACATTGCTGACCTCTGATAAGAAATATAACCAAGCAGATATATGTTTGGATACTTTTTTAGCTCTTTAATCAACTTTCTATCCCAGTAGAATAATCTACCTTTATATGCTCCAGCTATGACGATCGATTTTTGCGGATTGTGCAGCGCTAAATATTTAATAATATCTAGATCAAGTCGCCCCAGGACAATACCAATATAACCAATAATTGGATGTGGTATATCCCCTATTTCTTTATCAATCAGTGTTGCCTTTTGTAGATAATGATTGAGATCAATGGCATTGGGTAGCCAGTAGACATGCGCATTTTCCGCAAATTTTGTCATTAATTCCTCAGCGACCGTAAAGATCAGATCTGAACGATTGATAATCTCTTGATAATTTTTCTCAATTAATGGCTTAATGGTCTGATATGAAGGGTGTAATGTCCAATCATCAACTGCATCAAAGATATATGACTTTGCAGGTAGTTCATCAAAATAGTCTGTCAGTAATGGATTGCATGACCAACAGATGAAATCTTGATCAATCTGACAAAATTTAATGATCTTAGCAAGATCTTTAAAAAAGATTTTCTTGCCAAAATATGAGGCTACTGATGAGACAACAATAAGCTTCTCGCTTTGTTGACTAGCTCTGGTCAATAGATTTTGAAAAATCAAATTTGTAGTAGTTCGAAGATAACCAAAAAGATAGTTTTTAATAACTTTTTTCCAAGTCCAAGGTAAATAATCAATAGCAATGATCTTATTAATACGTTCATCTGCCAAGAGCGTATTCATGATATGAAAATTTCTATTACTGACACCATTAAGCCAATCATTGTACAATGACATATTGAACATCACAATATTGATTTTTTTATTGTTTTCCATTTTCTATTTGATCAATCAGTTTGTGGATTTGCTTACTATAGCTATATTTTCCTTTAATTAACTCTCGAGCTTGCTTACCTAGTTTATTGGCATAGTCTGAGTCTGTTAAAAGACGAATAATACTAGGTAATAACTCTTCTGGCGAACAAAGAAGACCAGTTTGTTGATCAATCACTGCTTCTTTTACACCCCCAACTGGTGTGGCGATCACCGGTGTATTATAAAGACCAGCTTCTAAATAAACTATACCAAAACCTTCAACATCTTCTTTGATAGCAATAGTAGGCATAATGAATAGATTGGCGTGCAGATAGAAAATCTTTAATTCTTCATTGTTAATATTGTTGAGGATCATAACATGATCTGTCAATTGATGGTCTAAAATCAGTTGATCAAGCTCTGGTTGATATTCACCTTTTCCAATAATATAGTAGATCAATGTTTGGTCATTTTTTAATAACTGCGGCATCAATGCAATCACTTGCTGTAAGCCCTTTCTCTCGACCAATCGCCCAACACTGAGTAGAATTTTATTATCCTTTAGTTTAAATTGACTGAGAATAGTTTGCTCAATCGCAGAATCAACCTGCTCATTGATGTTTGGTGATGGATAGATAATAATGACTTTTTCACTAGCAATATTTGCACTAATCAGGCTTTTGGTATATTCACTATTAGCTGTAACAAAAGTAGCGTCTGTCAATATTTTTTGAGTAATATTTGGTTTAGCCGCCAAAGCCAAATTGATATCCATTCCGTGTAAAGAAATAAAATACTTTTGGCGACGAATTTTACTGATTAAATAAGCAGCTGTTCCGATTGGCAAAATCTGTCCAATCCACAGATAGTCTGCTCTGAGCCAGATGACTTTCCACAAAACCTGCCACCAACGCATGTTGTTTGAAAGCACTACTATTTTCACAGCGATATTTTCACGCTCCAAATGTCTGACTAGACCAGCGTAGTAATTACCAACTCCACCGACCATTGGTGGATATTCCATTGTTAGTAAAGTAATTTTCATTTATTTGGGATTATTGATTGATATAAATATTTTATTTCACTCCAAGTAATCAAATGCATGGCGAAAATACTGATCAGATAAATTATAGCAGCAAAAAGGATGACAAATAAATAGTTGATTTGATTGCCGATCAATAAAATAAAAGCAGCCATCAGAGCGACACTAAGGATTAGCTTAATCAATTTCTTGAGTAGCCAAGGCCAATCAATCCGGATAATCTTTAAAACATAGTAAAATCCTAATACAAAAAGTAAAGTTGTAGTGACGACAGAGACATAAGCAGCGCCAATAAAGCTATAATGCGGTATCAAGATGATATTGCAGATTAAACTAATTATCATGGCAATAAAAATATTGATTGTGTTTTGTACTTGACGATTGCAAGCATTGAGTAAATAGCCAATAGGAAAATTGATAAACAAAAGCGGCAAACAGAGAATCAAAACTTGCAAAGCATAAGCCGATGGTAAATAGTCAAGTCCATAAATATTGATAAAGATCGACTCAGCCATTAAAGATAAACCAATAGCTAGGGGCAATGATATTACTAATAAATAAATCACTACTTTATGAAAAAGCTTACTAAGATTGATTTTGTCTGTTTTAAAAAGCGCAGAAAAAGCAGGATAGACTGAAGCGATAAAAGCTAATGGTATAAATTGCCAGACAAAAGTTATTTTATAAGGCAAGCTATAATAGCCAACTGCAATTTGATCATCTAAAATACGCAATAGCAATGTATCTAAATAGCCATAGCCTCTCGCAAAGATACCAGCTAAAGCAAAGGGTAAGGCAATTAGTAGTATCTCTTTAACAAACGGAAAATTAATCTGCCATGTGAATTGTGGTTTAATCAACTTGACAACTCTAGTCAGCGAGTAGACTAGATTAGTAAAGCTAGCAATCAATAACGCTACTAAGGCCAACAAAACTTCAGGTCTGATCATCAGCACACTAATACCAAAAATCAATAGTATAACTTGAAATAAAATATTACCAACTGCTTCATAAACTGTATTGTGCCTTGCTCGTAAAAATCCATAGAATAATAGAGTAAATGAATCAATCACCATGATCAAACCGGCAATCAGTAAAGCTATCTTGGTCAATAAATCGGTGACAGTTAAGAAAACAATGATGATCAAGACTAGATAGATCACCAAGCTAAGGATCACCCTCACTATTACTGTATTGGAAAAGTAAGCATGTATTTTGTCAGGATATTTTGCCACTTCTCGAATAACTGTGTTAATAATGCCGAAATCAATAAATACTGAAAATAAGGCTACCACGGACAGAGAAAAAAAATACAACCCGGTCTGAGAAACTCCCAACTGGGTTGCTAAATATGAGAAGTAGATAAAAGCTAGTATTTTTTGTATTAACAAGGATGCTGTCAATACGCTCGTATTACGTGATAAAATACGTGCCGTAATTTGCATATTTGAAGCTTAGATGTTTATCGTTTTGCCCACTGTGGTGCTCGACGAGCTCTCTTCAAACCCGGTTTCTTTCTTTCTTTTACTCTTGGATCTCTCTTCAAAAAGCCGGCTGCTTTCAAAGCTGGTCGATGGAGTGGTTCAAACATTAGCAAAACACGAGCAATACCATGTCTGATTGCCTTGGCTTGACTGACTGGACCACCACCATTTACTTTGACAGAAACAAAATATTTTTTTGCATCAGCAACTAAGACAATTGGTGAATAGACAATGCTTTGCCAAATAGGATATCTAAAATATTCCTCGATTGGTTTGTCATTAATCACAATGCCGTTCTGATCACCCTTATCAGTTATTCGCACTCGAGCAATAGCACTCTTTCTCTTTCCAATTGCTTGAAAAAAGCCTTTGTACTTCTTGACAGTTATTTTCTTGATCTCGTTTTCAGCTTGCTTTGACATCTTATTTCTTAAATGTTAATCTTTTTAATCTTGCGACACGCAGTCTATTGTCTGGTAACATATTGCGCACTATCTTTTTAAAGATAAAATCCGGCCTGGTCGCCATATATTCACTAAGTTTGGTACTTTTTAGATTACCAATATAGCCAGTATTACGATAATAAATTTTCGTTTCCAGTTTATTACCAGTAAACTTCAATTTACCAATATTAGAAATTTGAACAAAGTCGCCTAAATCATATTGAGGTGTATAGTCAACTTTGTTTTTGCCGATCAATAAAATAGCAACAGTAGAGGCAAGTCTTCCTGCTGATACGCCAGTGGCATCCAATTTATGAAATTTTCGTTCAATATTTTTCATTATACTAATTCTATTTTAACTACTTTAGCACCATCACCTTGACGATTGCCAAGTTTAATAATTCTTAAATAACCACCTTGTCGATCCTTGTATCTAGGTCCAATAATATCATAGAGTTTCTTTACAGCTGACGCAATTGGCAACTGTCCTAGTATTTGGCGACGGGTGTGCAATTTACCCTCTTTGGCTTTAGTAATCATCGGTTCAGCGTAAACCCTCAAGGCTTTAGCTTTTGCTTCAGTGGTCTTGATCGATTCATACAAAAATAGCTGAGCTGCTAGATTATTAAGCAGAGCATCTCGATGTGCTTGGGTTCGTTTCGATTTAACTGTAGTTTTATTATGTCGCATAATTATTTATCTTCTTTTTTTGGACGTCCTCTCTTTTTAATAACTTTTTCTACTTCCAACTCCTCAACCTTTTCTTCAGCTTCATCTATTTGTTCAACCGTATCTGTAGTAACTAAATTTTCGGATTCTGATTGATTAGAAAAAAAACGATATTGGTCAACTAGTAAGGCTACTGATTGAGCAATAGCTTCTTCTGGACTGATCGTGCCATTAGTCTCGATCGTCATGATCAACTTTTCATAGTTTGTCATCTCACCAACACGAGTACTTTCAATCTGAAAACCAACATTGACCACTGGTGAATATAATGAATCAACAGAGATGGTACCAATTTCTAGCTTTTCTTTGTCTCTTTGTTCGACAGTTACATAGCCACGTCCTTCTCTAACAAAAATCTCCATCTCAAACTTTGCTTTATCGTCTGTCAAAGTCGCAATGATTTGATCAGGATTAGCTATTTCAATATTTGAATCTTTGGTGATATCACCAGCTGTGACAACTTTCTTACCACTAGCACTCAAAGTTAATTTAAAATCTTCCTCTTGTTCACTTAATAACTTAAGTCGGATCTTTTTTAAATTTAAGATAATATCAACGGCATCTTCTTTAACAAAAGGGATAGTACTGAATTCATGATCAACACCAGCAATCTTGAAACCAACAATAGCTGCACCATCAAGAGATGATAATAGTACACGTCGTAATGAATTACCAATAGTTACACCAAATCCTGGATAGCAAGGTTCAATAATGACTTCTGATTTAACATCAGAGATTTTATTAAATTTTATTTTGTCAGGAGGTGTGATAGTAAGCATAATGTTTTTGTTACTTTTTTAACCTATTTTGAATAGAATTCAATGATTAAAGTTGGGTTGAATGGTGCTGTCAGCTCATTAACATCTGGCATGGTCGTAATAGTGACAATATTGGTATCAAAATCATAAGCGATATTAGAGAAAAAAGTCTTCTTTTTCATTTTCGGTAAAACACTAACCCAATAAGTTTTCTTTTGATAATTTGCTTTAACTGCAATCTTCATACCTGGTTTGACTAAGAAACTTGGGATATTTACTTTCCGTTCATTAACCTCAATATGGCCATGGGTGACCAACTGTCTAGCCTGTTGTCGAGATGTTGCCCAGCCAATTCTAAAGATAATATTATCCAACCTTGACTCTAATAATTGTTGAATGTTGACAGAGGCATCACCACTAAGATTGATGGCTTTCTCATATAGATTGTGAAACTGTTTTTCATAAAGGCCATAAATTCTCTTGGCTTTTTGCTTTTCACGTAATTGCTTGGCATAGCTAGTCAAACGTCTTCTGACTGACATCGGACCATGAATACCTGGTGGATAATTGCGCTTAGCCAAAGCACGCTTACCCTCATCACGTAGCTCAGTTCCCTCTCTTCTTGATTGTTTCCATTTTGGACCTGTATATCTTCCCATATGTATATAAAAATTAAATTCTTCTTACTTTCCTTGGACGACAGCCATTGTGAGGAATTGGTGTCACATCTTTAATACTCATCACATTGATGCCATCAGCGTGCAATGCTCGAATAGCTGATTCCCGCCCAGACCCCACACCTTTGACAAAAACATCTACATCTTGCAAACCAAAAGCTTTTACTTTTTCAGCTAAATGCTTAACAATAATAGTTGCAGCATAAGGTGTTGCTTTTTTTGGCCCTTTAAATCCAAGAGCGCCAGCAGATGCTTGGCCAATGGTATTGCCATTCAAGTCTGTGATAGTGACGACAGTATTATTATAAGTTGCAGAAATATGAGCCTGACCACGCTTGATCATTTTCTTGACCTTCTTTTTCTTACCGCCTTTGAGTTTATTAACAACGGTAGTTTTGGAAGTCTGCTTCTTTTTTTGCTTTTCTAAAAGTCTCTTTTTTCTAGACATAAATTTATCTTAAGTTTTGGCTGCTGCCTTATCTTTACCACTACCTATAGTCCTTCTGACATTACCACGAACAGTACGTGAATTTGTCTTTGTTCTTTGTCCTCTGGCCGGTAGTCTTTTGGTATGACGTGAGCCACGATAACTTGATATTTCTTTCAATCTTTTAATATTCAACAATACTTCTCTTCTAAGATCGCCTTCAACAGATACATGTTTATCAATATAATCTCTTAATTCTTGAATTTGGGCTTCAGTTAGGTCTTTGACTCGAATATTTGGATCCATCTTGATACCTTCAAGTATTTTTACAGCAGTTGCTGGTCCAATACCAAAAATATAGGTCAAACCCACTTCTACTCTTTTTTCATTTGGTACATTTGCGTTTGCTATTCTAGCCATAGTATTAACCTTGTCTTTGTTTATGTTTAGGGTTCTTACAAATGCAACAGACCCGACCTTTGCGGCGGATTATTTTGCATTCTTTGCATATTTTTTTAACTGATGCACGAACCTTCATATTTGTTAATTTCGATATGTTATCCGTCCTTTGGTAAGATCATAGGGACTCATTTCCAGTTTTACTTGATCACCAGGTAAAATCTTGATGCGATACATCCTCATCTTACCAGCTAAGTGAGCAATCACTTCATGCTCATTTTCTAAAGTGACACGAAAATTGGCACCCGGTAGTAACTCGGCTACTGTACCAGTAGCTTCAATGAAGCCTTTCTTATTTGTTTGAAACTCTTGATCTGCCATTTAAGGTAAAAAAAATAGATCCTTTATTAAAGCCTGCCATGTTTTAACCTTTTCTCATCTTTTATAAACGACGCTAATTTCGTTCTTTTTAACAATTTTTAAATTAAGATTATTGATCTTAATCAACAAGCTGTATCATATAATGTTTTCACCTATATTGTCAAGCTCATCTATATTATATTATTCCTTTAATCTTGTCAATCCAATTATCCCCTGCAGGGCAAAGGCCCATAGGACTGTCTATTAGTAGCTTAGCAAACTTTGCCGCACAACAAACATCCTTGACAAGCACATAATTAAATGCTAATTTGCAGTATAAAGTAGTGTAAATTAACAAGGGAGGTAAAATGGAAATGTATCTAGAGTCATTAGAACTACTGATACCAGTATCAATAATATTGGGTATGATCCACGCAAGCACAAATAAATGGATGTTTAATCTTTCATTGAGCTTAAAGAAGTATCTCGAGATGTCGGCCGTTGCTGCAGTAATTATCTTCGGTGGTTGGACAGTGTTATGCCTAATAGCTTTGTCAGCACTAGATAAATCCTGTAATTAAGGAAGAGGAATGACCTGAATGTCAGAGAAACTCATTGCTACCGTACGTGAAATTGATGGAAGAATCATTTTAGATGATTCTGTAGCCGTAGCACTACTGGCTGCTGAAAATAAGCATAATTGTCGACATACGATGGAAGCGCAAAGAAATTGGATTGAGCATTGTCAGCGTCGGATTGCTGAGCAGGGAATAATCCCCAGTGATCTAGTCATTGTACTCTTGAATGTTGATGATCCTCACGGTGGACCAGTTGCAGATCATCTAATGCCAAATATAGATTGGCAGGCTTTCCGTGTCAAAGATGAAATACCAATTGTCCGTACACTGTTTAATAGGCAAGATATTCATAATTTACTCCTTCAGCTTGACCCAGCTGTGGCAAATGAACTAAACAGCATCTCCGATACTGCGGTGGTTGTGATTGACTATGGTGTATTCGCAGTCTTTGCAGCATAATTTTTGCTGAAGATAGGGAGAAGCACTTGAAATTGCTGATGACTATGGCTTGCCTACTATAATGAACGTATGAAAATTAAAAGAGGTGACCGCAAAAGTGCCTCTTTTTTATTTGCTCAGTTCGTAAAATTATCTAACTATAATCCCTTGCTGGTAGAGTCCTTTGCTCTTTTAATTAGCTCATCTCTTAATTTAACAGCATCTTCATGAGATAAACCTGGCAATCTGCCCTCAGCACCAAATCTCAAACCAACGCGCCGTGAAAATTGTGCACTAGCACCAGCTGTTTGAATATTAACATCAGATAAACCAAGTATCCGAGCCCAAACACCCCTATATATATCTACATTCTGAATTCTTTCATATGGAATACTGACATATTTCTTCCAGATTACACCCATCTCTTTATTAAAGCTGGCTTCTGTCAGTTCATAGCGGTAATAATGATAAGACAATCTTGACCATAAATAAGCTAAGACGATGACAATGACTAATATGTAGATAAATGCATAAGGACTATCTACAAAAGCACTGAGTATAGCACTTAGCCACACACCTAGAAAAAGGAGAGGAACAACTAAGCGTAAACCAGTTGTAATAAATATTAACCAAATTGCTCTTGGGTGTAATTGTTTCATTGTGTATATTTCTAATTATTAATTTTGATATTTATTCTCTATAAATTATCTGCTATTGTACCGTATGATTTAGTTGGTGGCCAGATAGTATTGGGCTCCCCCCTTGTTAACCCACCAAATATTTGTTTACTCGTATCTAGATCAAGTTTATTTACTAACTCCTTAAGATGTTTAAAAAAAAGTAACTCAATATCTTTATTAATAGCAAATTCATTTCCAACATAAAAAATGATATCCTCCTGATCATTAATAATCCCTCGAGGGATTAGATCCATCAGCTTATCGTCATCTTTCGTCATCCAACCTTCTTTTTCAAACCAATCTGCATGTGAATATGATACATCAACTGGTGCAATTTCAACCTTATCGTTATAAATACAAAACATCCTCCTATTTAGGTGGAAATCCGTAAGTTTCTTATCCTCCTTGATATTATATTTATCCTCGTACTTACTCATATTATTTTGTTTTGTTCGAAGTTATTCATTATTTTACTTTACTCTTTAGTAAACTGGCTCAAAGTTAAAAATTTTATTTCTTCTCGAGTTTCCTGCAAATCCTTGATAGTGAAATTGTGAATCTCTTCACTATTTGCTTGGCAACAGTCAGTAATTAACGTGATAGCAAAATCTCGATCATAAGCGTCTTGAGCTAAGCTACGAACGCACAGATTAGTTAATAATCCACCAATCACCAGCTCATTAACATTTGTTAAATATGTTGCTAAATCAGTTTGGTAAAAAGCACTGATTTTATTTTTTTTAACAATAATATCAGTGTTTTCAAAGTGTAGACCAGTAAGTAGCTCAGTATTCTGAAAATTTTCAACAAAGGCAGTTGTTGAACCTTTCTCAACGTGCTTAATAAAAATAATTTGATATTTCTCTTGACGGCAATAGTCAATTAATTGGTTAGTCTTATTCAATAACTTAGATAAATCACCGACAAAATAATCAGAATCCTTATCCTGCCATTCCTTTTGAAAATCAACGATGATTAAGGTTTTGGTTGGCATATTTTATAACTATTACTTAATTTCTCAGAGATTGCCACGTCTCGCTCAGCTCGACTCGCAATGACTGACGTGCTAAAGCTACTTTATTCAGACGCTCCTGTTCTGCATTGTTTTGTTCGAAGTTATTCATATTATTCTAAAACAGCCTTTATTCTCCTCACACCGGCTGAACTAGCTTGTTCTTTCTTGATCTTAAACTGTCCCAACTCTCCCGTTTTCTTAACATGCGGGCCGCCACAAATTTCACGAGAAATAATATTATTACCCTCTCCAATGGTATATACCTTAACTTTATCGCCATATTTCTGATTAAAAAGACCTAGCGCACCAGTATTTTTTGCCTCTTCAACAGATAATTCCTCGCAAGTAATTGGCAAATCCATCCGGATATAGTCATTAACCAAAGTTTCTACTTGCTCTCTTTGATCATCTCTTAATTTATCTGGATGGGAAAAGTCAAAACGCAAACGTTCAGCTGTGATATTTGAACCTTTTTGAGCTATATGATCACCAAGAACCTTTCTTAAAGCAGCCTGCAAAAGATGAGTTGTTGTATGATACTTTGTTGCCATCTCACCATGATCAGCGAGTCCCCCAGCAAATTTTTGTTCAGCACCTTGACGAGAAAGATCCTGATGAGACTTAATTCTTTGATTGAAATCCTCCATATCTACTTCTACACCCAGTCTTTGGATTTCCTCAATTGGAAAACCATAAGATGTATAGAGTTGAAATGCTTCTTCCCCAGAGATCTTACCGTCAGCGATAAATTCTTTAACTTTAACTTCACCTTTATCTAATACCTTAAGGAATTTCTCTTCTTCTACTTTGAGTTCAGATATAATCTTTTGTTGATTTCTTTCTAGTTCTGGATAAATATCTTTATTATTATCTATAATTAATTTTCCTAAAACTGTAATACATTCATCATTGGCACCAACTTCCCTACTCCTACGAATAGCAGAGCGGATCAACCGACGAACAACATAGCCCTGATCTAAATTTGAAGGACCAACACCCATATCATCACCCATAATAAAGCAAGCAGCTCTAATATGATCAGTTATTATTCTAATCGCTTTGATAATATCCTTATCTGTAGCCATCTCTAATACTTTGTCATAGATGGGTTTAATACTATCTATCTGATAAACACTGTCAAAACCATTAAGAATTTGAACTGTTCTCTCCAAGCCCATCCCAGTATCGACATTTTTATTAGCTAATTCTTCAAATTTTCCCTCAGCAGTCTTATTATAAAGAATAAATACATTATTCCAGATCTCAAGCCAATTATCTGGTTCAGTGCCTGGAGTAGAAGTCTCACTTGGTTCACCTTCACCAACCCAGTAGAATATTTCAGTGTCTGGACCACAAGGACCAGTAATACCTGGCGGGCCCCACCAATTATCCTTTTTACCAAGGTAAGCAATACGGTTAGTTGGAATGCCAACCTCTTGCCAAAGCTTAGCTGCTTCATCGTCCTTTGGTGCATCTTCGTCGCCCGCAAAGACTGTCACAGCTAATTTATTTATATCTAGATTAAGCCATTCTTTTCCCGTTAGAAACTCAAAACTATATTTAATACTCTCCTCTTTAAAATAATCTCCTAATGACCAATTACCAAGCATTTCAAAAGAGGTTAAATGACTATCGTCACCAACATCATCAATATCTCCAGTACGAATACATTTCTGATAATTAACTAATCTATTACCACCTGGGTGCTTTTCACCCATGAAATATGGGACTAAAGGATGGATACCAGCTGTGGTAAAAAGGACAGTTGGATCATTTTCCGGAATCAAACAAGCGCCATCAATGATGGTGTGGTCTTTGGATTTAAAGAAATCCAGGTATTTTTGACGTAATTTTTTTGTTGTAATCATAGGACTAGTATAGTAAAGATTCGCTAATATTTCAAGAAATAAAGGCTCTATAATAATTAGTGTGGTGGAAAACCTAAAAGCAGTGGTAAGATTAGCCTAAAATGAGAGTTTCTCAACTCATAGCTAA
>PFMC01000045.1 GCA_002785295.1 Candidatus Komeilibacteria bacterium CG_4_10_14_0_8_um_filter_37_78 | reverse complement strand
TTTGTTTAAGATTTCGACATGATAAAATGTTTGAAAGCCCCCATGAATACTTAAGAATATGCTTGTGTATAAAACCATTTGCTTTATAGAACCCTGATTAGTCAAGCAACAAAAAACACCAATAAAAATGGTGTTAGGGTTTAGGTATAGATAGGAGTTAAGGTTTTGATGAGGCATCCTTCGCTGCGCGAAGGATGGTAGCGGGGGTGGGATTTGAACCCACGACCTCAGCGTTATGAGTGCTGCGCTCTAACCACCTGAGCTACCCCGCCGTAATAAAAAAAATCGCTGTAAGCAATAGCGATATGAATTTGGTAGCGGGGGTAGGACTCGAACCTACGACCTGCGGGTTATGGGCCCGCCGAGCTGCCAACTGCTCTACCCCGCGTCGATTAAATTCATATCAATCCTAGCGTAAAATAAGCTTTTTGTCAATTAATCTTTGTTATTTGGTATATTAAACTGTGCCCGCCTACGCCAAAGCTTCGGCGAGACACCGCGTTCGACGCGGTGGTGGGCAGAGAGGGAATCGAACCCTCATGAGATTGCTCCCACAGGTGTTTGAGACCTGCGCGTCTACCAGTTCCGCCACCTGCCCTTTAATTTACGTAAGTTATTTTAATAAATATATCCGAATTAGTCAACCCCACCCTTAGGGTAACCCTAAGGGTGGTTGAAAAAAAGACGTTTTTTTATTATAATATAAATACTATGGTACGAATAATTTCAGTAGTAAATCAAAAAGGTGGAGTTGGTAAGACAACGACCGCTGTTAATCTCTCAGCTTATTTAGCTGAACTAGGATATCAAGTTTTATTAGTCGATTTTGATCCTCAGGGCAATGCTACTTCTGGCCTCGGTCATACACCAGCAGAGATTGATTTTAGTATTTATGATGTTTTGATTGATGAGCCTAGACAGATTGATAGTATTATCAAGCCAACAGCTTTAGCCAAGTTACAGCTAGTACCAGCCAATCAGAATCTGGCCGGTGCCAATATTGACTTGGTCGCAACGAGTAGACGAGAATTTCGTTTATGGGACAATATTAGTACTATTTCTAAGAACTATGATTTTATCATCATTGATAATCCACCATCACTAGGTTTACTAGCGATCAATGGTCTAGTGGCAGCTGATGAGGTCTTGATTCCAGTTCAAACAGAATACTATGCTTTAGAAGGATTGGGTCAACTCTTAAACACTATTCAGCTAGTTAAGGAAAATTTAAAACCAGACTTGGTCGTTTTGGGAGCAGTGATGACGATGTATGATGGTCGGTCCAAATTATCAGAAGCTGTTTTTTATGAATTATACAAATATTTCCCCAATAAAATATTTAGATCAATTATTCCACGTAATGTGAAATTAGCTGAAGCGCCATCACATGGTAAACCGATTATGCACTATGATCGTAAATCGCGTGGCGCCAAAGCTTATGAGAAATTGGCTAGAGAAGTTATCAATGTTAAAAAATATTATTAAATAAGATGGTAAATAATACATTAGGCAGAGGGCTAAACTCTTTGATCCCACAATCAGCAAAATCAGCGCCAGTAGCATCTGACGCTACTGCACAGCAGGATTCAACCATAGTCAAGGATATCAATATCAATGAATTGGCTTATGTTGTGGTTGATAAGATTATTAAGAATCCATATCAACCAAGAATGGAGTTCAATCACGAAGAGCTGGAGCAACTATCAGAATCGATCAAGAGATATGGCATTCTTGAACCACTAGTCGTGACTAGAGAAGGGGAGCTATTACAATTAATTGCTGGTGAGAGGCGTTTGCAAGCAGCTATTTTAGCTGGTCTAGAAAGGGTGCCAGTGATTATCAGAGAAGCAAATAAATTGGAGATGTTGGAGATTTCTTTGATCGAAAATATTCAAAGATCTGACTTGAATCCCTTGGAGGAGGCATTTGCTTATCAAAGATTGATCGAAGAATTCAAATTGACGCAGGAAGAAGTGGCAACCAAGGTTAATAAAAACAGATCTACCATCGCCAATAGTTTACGAATGTTGCATTTGCCACCAAGAATACAAGAAGCAATAAAGCTGGGCACGATCAATCGTAGTCAAGCAAAGTTGATCTTAAGCGTGGCAGATGACAAACAGCAGCTGCAATTATTTAATAAAATCATAAAAAATAGTCTGACAGTTAGACAGACTAGTAGACAGGCGCGCAATTTTCAGGAGACTGTTAGTGGTGGTAGCAATTTAGAATTAGCAGCTAATTTAGAATTAGCAGCTGATGAAGAGAGCTTACGCAATTATTTAGAAACAAAGGTGGCGATCGAAGATCATGATCAGCAAGGCCAGATTATAATCAAATATTATTCTTTAGCAGAGTTAAAGAGACTGATCACCAAAATCGTCAAAGAATAGCTATTTAGCAAAAGGATTTTTTAAATTGAAGCTTTTGAGGCCTCTTTTTTTATTTAAAGATGCTTTTATTTTATCGCGGGCAATGGTAGTCTTGATGATTTTTAGCCAGTCTGGATTGGGCCAGGTACGAGATTTGTTGGTCATAATATCAACAACATCACCATTTTTAAGAGGTGTTTCTAGACTGGAGATAATATTGTTGATTTGTGCACCAACACAACGGTTACCAATGTCTGTGTGAATGTGATAAGCAAAATCGATCGGAGTAGCATCTTCTGGTAGATCGATCACATCACCCTTGGGGGTGAAGACAAAGATGCGGCGTTTGAAAAAATCTAGTTTAACTTTTTGAAGATTTTCTAAATACTTTTCAGAATCAGAGATTTCACTTTGCCACGCTACTAGATTTTTGATCCATTCTTTATGTTTGGCTGGTAAGGTGCCAGATCTTTTTTCACTATATTGCCAGTGAGCAGCAATACCAAATTCAGCATAGTCATGCATTTCTTGAGTGCGGATTTGAACTTCGATAATCTCACCACGTTCAGCAAAGATAGTAGTATGTAAAGATTGATAATTGTTTGGTTTGGGTTGAGCAATATAATCTTTGATTCGACCCTTCAGTGGTGTCCAAATCGTATGGAGGATGCCCAAGACCACATAGCAGTCTTTAACATCTTTGACGATGATCCGCATAGCAATCAAATCATAGACTCGATCAAGGCTTTTATTGTGCATCATCAATTTTAGATAAAGACTATAGAGGTGTTTGACACGACTGGTGATGGAGATGTATTCAATATTATTTTTTTGTAGCTCTTTGGAAATTTTCTTTTTAGCTCTGCTCACCACTCTTTCTTTTTGTTTGAGGATATCTTTGATCAAAGATTTGACCCAGGCATGTTCTTGTGGATAAACATAAGGGAAAGCCAGATCTTCCAGTTGGTTCTTGATTTCGCCAATGCCAAGACGATTAGCAATGGGAGCATAGATTTCCATTGATTCTTTGGCAATGCGGAGCGCTTTTTGGGGCGGTTGATATTGCAAAGTTTGTAGATTGTGGATGCGGTCGCTAAACTTGATGACAATCGAACGGATATCTCTAGCCATGGTGACAAACATTTTTCTCAGGTTCTCAGCATACCTCTCGATGCCGCGATATTTGACCTTACTCAGTTTAGTGACACCTTCAATAATAGTGGCTATTTCTTTGCCAAAATTATCCTTAATATCGGCAATGGTAGCTTCTGTATCTTCTGGTACGTCATGAATCAAACCAGCAATGATAGTGGTCGCATCAAAGTGCATGTCAGCTAATATTTGGGCTGCAGCCAAAGGGTGAACCAGATAGTCGTCACCTGATAGTCTTTTCTGTCCAGCATGGTTTTTCTTAGCAAAATAATAAGCTTTCCAGAGAAGCTCTTCTTGTTGGTTGCTAAAATTAGGATGATTTTTCTTAACGGTCTCAATTAGCTGAATAACCTTGCTTTTGTGCTGATCCATATTGTACTTTAGTAGTAGATTGTATTATAATATATTATAGATAATTTATAAAACTTTATGAACAAGAAATATCAAAAAGGTTTTACTTTGATAGAGCTTTTAGTAGTGATTGCTATTATTGGCTTATTATCCACTTTGGCAGTGGTCTCTTTGAATAATGCTCGTGAAAAAGCCCGTGATGCTACTCGTATGGCTGATATTAAATTATTAAACAATGCGATCCAGCTTTATATTCAAGCCAATGATATAGCTCCGGTTGGGGATGATAGTAATGATAAGATTTGTCTTTCTACAGAAGCCTGTTGGAATACTGCAGGTGGTGATTTTCAGACAGCATTAAGTACTTATTCTGCAAATTTAGCAACCGATCCCACACAGACTGATACAGCTACTTACCATTATGTTTATGTTAGTCCAGCTGCGATGTCAACGTGTTCAGGGGAGTGCGCTACATGCAATCAAGAAAGTTATCAACTTTATGCAGCCGCATTGGAAGGCACTGGTGCAAAAACAGGCTTTAATGAAAGTGAATGTGCTGAATGGATAGCACCACAATAATTAAAAAGTTTGTTGATTTATAAAATCCTGTTGGGATCGACCTAGCAGGATTTTTTTAGCTAATATTATTTTGTATATTTGCATTCTTTGGTTGAACATTTGACCGTGTCTTTGGGGCCAAAGACTAGTAGGGATTTGCATTCTGGACATTTATCACCAGTTGGTTTTGACCAGAGAGCATGTTTACAATCAGGATATTGATTGCAGGCAAAGAAAACTTTTCCAGCCTTGCTTCTCTTTTCTACTATTTCACCTTTTCCACATTCTGGGCATTTGACGCCAGTCTTATTTTCAACATTTTTTATATTTTTACAATCTGGATAGCCAGAACAAGCAATAAATTTTCCAAAACGACCATGTTTGACTACCATTGGCTTGCCACATTTATCGCAAGGTTCTTCAATTTTTTCTTCTTCTTCTGGTTTGCCATCATCACCTAGCTGTTTGGTGTTTTTACAGTCAGGATAATTTGAACAAGCCATAAATTTTCCAAAACGTCCTAGTTTGATCACCATGGGACTATTACATTTGTCGCATTTCTCATCGGTAGTTTCTTCAGTTAGTTCTTTCTTGTCAATCTCAGTATCTTTTTTAATAAGGTTGTCTTTAAAAGGCATATAAAAATCTTTAATAATAGGTTGCCATTCTTTATCGCCAAGAGCAATATCATCAAGGTCTGCTTCTAGTTTCGCTGTGAATTCATAGTCAACTATCTGATTAAAGTGTTCTACTAAAAGATCATTGACGAGAATTCCGATCTCAGTTGGTTTTAATCTTTTTTCTTCCTTGATTACATATTTACGCACTTGAATAGTAGCAATTGTTGGGGCATAAGTAGAAGGACGGCCAATGCCATATTCTTCTAGTATCTTGATCAAACCTGCTTCAGAATAGCGTGCTGGTGGCTCAGTAAAATGTTGTTTAGCTTCCAGGGATATATTTTTTAGACTGTCAGCTTCTTTCAATTCTGGTAAGATTTCTTCACCAGCACCCGTAGGGATGATCGCTAGCCAACCTGGAAAGGTGATCACTTGTCCTTTTGCTTTGAAGATATATTCATTGTCACTAGCAATAAAAACAGTGGTGGAATGAACTTTAGCTGCACTCATTTGAGAGGCGACAGCTCTTTGCCAGATCAATTTATAAAGTTTAAACTGATTATTATTTAAATACTCTCTGACATTTTCTGGATCCAGCGCGGGGTCGGTGGGTCTGATAGCTTCATGTGCTTCTTGGGCCAATTTTGATTTAGTTTTGTAATGAGTGGCTTTGAAATATTCTTTACCTAGTTTGTTAACAAGATAGTTTTCTGCACCAGCAACAAATTTATCAGACAGGGTCAGTGAATCTGTACGCATATAGGTGATCAAACCGATAGAGCCTTTGCTGCCAATAGCCATACCTTCGTATAATTGTTGGGCTAGCATCATAGTTTGTTTAGCAGAAAAACCAAGAACTCTATTGGCGGTTTGTTGCAGGGTTGAAGTAGTAAAAGGCGGATTAGGATATCTCTTTGTTTCTTTTTGTTCGATCTTGCTGATTTTGAAATTTTGATCTGTTAGTTCGGCTAAGATCTGATCAGCATCTTTTTGATTATTAATATCAAATTTTTTCAAAACTTTGGTTGGGGTTTGATAAAGAGTAGCCTTGATAGTATTGTTGTCTTTATCAAAGATAGCTTCGATGGTCCAGTACTCTTCTGCATTGAAAGCTGCTATTTCTCTTTCGCGTTCGACAACTAGTCTGACACAAACAGATTGAACGCGTCCAGCTGACAAACCGCGTGCTACTTTCTTCCAGAGAAAGGGGGATAGTTCATAGCCAACTAGGCGGTCTAAAATGCGTCTTGCTTGTTGGGCATTGACTAGATTCTGATTGATGGTGTGTGGTGTAGCAACTGCTTCCAAGACAGCATCTTTGGTAATTTCATGAAAAGAAATACGAGCAGTATTCTTTGGATGTTTTAAAATTTCATCTAGATGCCAAGCAATTGCTTCACCTTCACGGTCTTCGTCAGTAGCATAATAAATAAAATCAGCCTGGTCAGCTAATTTTTTGAGTTCGGTTACTTTTTTCTTAGTCTTGGTAGGGATCACATACTGAGGTTCAAAATTATGTTCAATGTCAATACCCATCTTACTTTTGGGTAAATCGCGAAGATGACCAAAAGAAGATTCGACTTGCCAATTTTTATCTAAAAACTTGGCAATGGTCTTTGCCTTGGTTGGTGACTCCACAATAAGAAGATTTTTTTTCATGATAAATCAGTGATTGGTAACTAGTTTATAAAATAGTACAAAAAAAAATAACGGTCAAGCTTTGTCGGCTCTATAGCATTTAGTGTGGTGGATAAATCAAAAATAGTGGTAAAATTAGCTATAAAATAAAGCTTCCCAACTTTAAGCTAAAAATAACCACTA
>PFMC01000064.1 GCA_002785295.1 Candidatus Komeilibacteria bacterium CG_4_10_14_0_8_um_filter_37_78 | reverse complement strand
CGTCTACTTAACAGTAGGCCTAGAAAATGTTTAAACTATTTAACCCCTTATGAGATATTTATTAAAAATATGCACTTGACTTAGAATTTAGGGATTAAAAGATCGCCCACTGGTTTTCCAGAATATAGCAGCTGATCAAAATAAGTCATCGCCACACTATCTGCGAGCCCGGGCTGACGTTGGTAATATAATGTATAATCCTGATAATCCTCAGGTAGTTTGTAAAGTAATTCTAAGCGACCAGTCTGCCCGGGCTCAATAGCGATAAAAGCACCAAAGACAGTCTTATCATTCTCTTCATAAACATCAAATGAGCCAATAGCTGGATTGCGATCATCCACCATTGCCCCTCGTTGGTCAACTAATTTTGCTCCCAACGGCACATAGACTCTAGTATAAGTTCGATAGCGTGTACTATCCCAAGCAAAATCTCCACCATGTTGATAATCAATGTAGAGTTGCCCATAAAGTCCATCATTATATTCAAAAACTTTATAGGTTAATTGTCGATCAATATATTGATTTGTTTTCAAGGCTGCCATATTGCTATCTACTACCATTAAATAGTCTTTGTCTGTGGATCGGATCGAACCATCCCACTGCTTATCCATGACGAACCGTTGAGCTTCTTGATTTTCTAAATATAATAAAATATCTTTACTCGCTAAACGATCAGACAAGATACCGACGATCGCCAAAGCCTCTGTTGGTGACATAGAAAATATTTCGTCTAAGATCACCTTGGCTAAACGATCAATCACATCTTTACGATCCCAGTGGCTTAATCCTAAATTGGAATAGTTTTGTTCTACTTCATACTGCAATGTCTCAGTAAAATCATCAGCCTGATATAAAACATCCTCCAATAATAAATCACCGGTTAAAGCAATCAGATCACCAACCACATCTGGCGTAATCGCAATGACGCCAGCCAATTTTTCTGTACCCCCCTCTAATTGATAAAACTCCATCACCTTTTTAGCACTAGTTGGCCAGTCAGGATACCAATTAGCATCTCTCATATACCAAAACTGCACTCCCAGATAATCACGTATCGGTTGTGGTGGCTCAATTTCCAATTCGCCAATCACTTCAGAGTCAAGATGATAAATATCATCAATAAACAAATTTACTAATTGGCCCTGGTCAATAGTGATCAAACCATAAGAACCAATAAAGCCACCCGTTGCTCTAATCTCATGATTGTTTTGAAATAATAATAAATAAGTCACTGGCTCAGGATAGCCAACAAAATATGGAAAGACGTCCATCAAGTCTACAGCCACACCTAGCTGTTGATAATATTGATTGATCTTTTGATGAATATTTTCGATATCACTTTGAGCGAATTGAAGGATTCTCTGATTACTTAAGTTTGCTAGACTAGTTTCTAATATTTTAAAATCTGAATTTAGACTAGATAATAACAATGAAATTCTCGTAAAACTACTGCCTATCCCACCCTGATCAGCATTGGCTAAGACACTGGCCAGCATCCCCTCTTCATTGTTTTGTTGTTTCAGCTCTTGCTCCAAACTCTGACCATCCTCAAGAATCTTTTCTAAAGCCAAGAAAACATTGCTAGTATCTAGGTAAAGACCTCTTAAAACGGGGAGAAAGCGATAATAACTAAGCCTTTTGATTTGTCTATTAATATCTACTAAAACAACCTTGGCTGTTGCCATTTCTTCAACTAATAAACCATCATCTAAACTTAAAGACTGACCATTAATCAATGGTTCTATTTGAGCCGTAATTCCGCGATAAACTAAAAAGGCATGGGTTATAACCACACCCACGAGGATTAAACAGATAATAATAATTGTTTTTAGTCTTTTCATAACTCTTATAAACTAGTATAAAAATACTTTTTTGTCAACCCCACCCGCCGGGTGGGAACAATAAAAAACCCTGGTAGTTACATAAAATATTATGTTTCTACCAGGGCAATATTATTGTATTTCCTCTCTGACAAGATGATGTAGTCTTAGTGTTTTGCTATGATCTTGTTCCATTGCAATACTACCCATATCTAAAACACGATTTTGGATCACATCGCCTTGCTGCAAGAGCTTTCCATCGCTGATCAACTGCCGTATCTCACTGGCTGATGATTCTAAATTGGCTGCCACACCAAGAGCTAGTCTAGCCATCGCAGTCAATAAAGTTTGATCATCAAACTGCTCTAGCAGATAGCAAGCAATCCAAGTTGTCTGTTTTGGCGTCAACCAACACAGATAAGTCTTGTTAGCGCCATCGCTATATGAAACGTCCAAAGAGACATCAATCCAAACATGACCAGAACAACACTGCATCTTAGGCGCCAAACTATAGGCAATATTATGTTCTTGATCATCGCCGATAGCCACTGCTGTATCAACCAGCCTATTATCCCGCTGATCCAATTGCTGATAAACTCGACACAACTCAACCATGGCTTGATTCAACATTCTCATTAATCGATACTCAGCCTCATCGTGTTGATCAAATCTATTGGAAACCAACACATTGTTGTCGTTCATATTTTCCTCCTAGCCTTTTAAAGGTTCATATTGACATCTGTATTTTACCACAAACAAAAAACCGTGTAGAGGTACAAAACATTGCGCCTCTACACGGTTTATCCACAAATTTCAATATTTCACTAAAATTGACCAGCAGATTTCAATAAATTCTCTACTATATACTTTGACATCACATAAACAGTGTCTGACCCTTCTCTGATTGCATAATAATCATAATCACCACTGTCTAAATCATGTTGCCAAAAAGCAAAACGCCACAAATCATCATTGCTAGTTTTTACCTCAATTGCAAAAGATGAACTTTCTGCATCAAGGTCTACCATCTTGATCTCAGCAATGTCAATCGCTTTTAAATCACCAAGGCTAACTAATAGCTCAGTCAGTTGAGCTTCATCAATCACTTTTTCTTCAGGTGCTAACATTTTCCAGCCATCTTCTTCCTTGGCTAAGTGCAAACCATCATTCCATTTTAGCTCATTGATCGTTTCACTATCAATTTGTGACACTATCAAATCTCGCCATTCTAAATAACCAAATAATCTAGTCAGCAAAATATCAACTAAGTAAACTTTATTCTCACCTTCGAATCTCAGATATGAACTAGGCATTGTCCCTGGTCCATTGCGACCAATATAAAAATGACTAGAGACTTCATCGCCAGCAAACAGCTGCACTACCAAACCAGAACCATCAACTTGCAAATCAGCTTGGTTGGCTGGATTAGTAGAAGCCACTTCTGTGACATTAAGCTGATCCAAAGCCTGCCAAATATCATTGAAATAAACTTGGTTGGCTAAAACATCATTACTGCTAGTCACCACCCAAAGATCTCCCTGTTTAGCTAGAACATTGGTAGTATCCATTTGCTGAATTTCTATTCTTGTCACTTTGCTTTCTAACCCAGCAAAGGGCGTGCTCGTTTTTGTTTGGTTGGAAAAGAAATAATAAGCTCCAGCGACAATAACTAATATTGCCAGGATACTAGCTAAAACAATAGTTGTTCTTTTTAAAAAACTTGGCTTCACTCTATTAGGACCATCAATGATCTGAGCTCTAGATAACATCTTCTCTTGTCTCCTTCTTGCGGATATACAATCTGATAAATCCGTAAATTATTAATATTAAAGTGGGAATAAATATATTTAAATAACGAATCGCTTGTTTCCAGCCATAAGACAATTCTTTGATTGGTCTGTCTGTGATTGATTTGGAGCGGATCATGATCAAGTCCATGTCCTGTGTCAATCCGTCCACTAGATTGGAAAAGAAGGTCAGGTTCTCTAGATTTCTCCCCAAAAAGCCATCTGTTGCAAACTCACTATCACCAACTACAGTCAGACGGCCATTATCAGTACTACCAAGCATAGCTTCTGACTGAGTCTCATCTTCCATCATTGGAACATCCTGACCAAGATAAACACTATCAAAGCGACCAAATTTTGCGGCTGCCAAAACAAATTGTTTCCTTTCACTATCTGGAATTGCAAACTTTTGTTGTGGATCAAGATTATAGCTGTTTGTTTGTGACCAGGCCTGCTCTGTAGTCATGACCAAATTCGTCAAAATCCTATCATCACCGGGCTGATCAACTATTTGCACTGAGCTAACCCATGGTAGTGTGATTGCTTCCAAACGATTGACGAGTGGTGATTCTTGATTCATAAACTGTGCCAAAGCTTTCACAAAAAATGGATACTGAGTAAAAAATTGAACATAGCCAGAAGAAAAACTAGCCATATCGCTAGAAACGTCTAAAACTAAATCTTGATTGACAGCAATACCATGACTGGTCAATAAATTTTCCAAGCCAGTGCTGACTTTTGTTGTTTGCATTTGTTCATTGATCTCGACACCATCAATCAAAGCCAAGATACTACCACCGCTCATCAAGAACTGATCAATGACATAAAGCTCTCGTTCATTGAAGATCTCTTCTGGTTGAGCAATGATCAGAGTCTTGATCGTTTCTGGCACTAACTGTCCCATACTTAAATCAAAATCTTGCACACGATATTGTTTCGCTAGATATTTATTAACCTCTGTGAAATTTTCAGTTCTTGTCAGCTCACCATGTCCCGTAGCAAAAGCTACTACCAATTCTTCATCGCTAGTCACCTTCTTAATTGCATTGGTCAATTCATATTCCAAAGTTGCTGTGTTTTGCACTACTGGTATGACCTCACTATTATTAGCGTAGCTGATCGCCATCCCCAAATAACCATTGGCAACTTCATACTTATCTTCTTCGACAGTTGAAAATTGCACTGGTGGGATGCCTAAACCTCTGACTTCCTGCTCCAAAGCAGTGTCATCAGCCGGATCAATAAAACTAATCTGGATATTACCCTTACCATAATTTGCATACTCATCCAAGATATCATTGACTTGTTGTCGCAATGGAATCAAGCGCCCTGGTAAGTCATTGGTGAAGTAGGCTTTGATCGTCACAACATCATCCAATTCCTTGACAATGCGTTTGGTAGTTGGTGAGATAGAAAAATCTTTACCCTCAGTCAAGTCCCAACGCACTGGTAAAAATGAGACCAACACATTGATCACAATAAAAATACCCAGAATGATCAAAATCTGTACTGTATTATTAGCTTTGTGAAATTGTTTCTGGTCAAACTTCATTTTATTTCCATTGCCTCCCAGCTAAAGCACGAACATTCAAAATCAAGAAAAAGGCAATAAAGGTTAAATAATAAATAATATCGCGTGAATCAATCACGCCCTTAGCAATATTTGAAAAATGGGCTCCCAAGCCAAGATGGGCAAAAATACCAGCTAGCCATGGACTAACTGACTCAATCACCATATTGCTACCGATGATAAAGAAAATAAAACTAGCGACAATAGCCATCAAAAAAGCAACGATTTGATTCTTGGTCAAAGCAGAAATATAAGAACCCAGAGCCAAATAGGCTGCACCAAGAAAAATAGCGCCAATATAACCACCAATCACTGGACCCAGATCAAGTGATCCCAGAATCGCAATAGTGATTGGCAAAGTTAGTGATAAAAACAAATTCACCAATAAAAAGGCTAAGCTAGATAAAAATTTACCCAAGACAACTTCCTCATCTTTGACTGGCAAGGTTAATAATATTTCAATCGTCCCTGATCTTTTTTCTTCAGACCAGAGTCGCATGGTGATCGCTGGAGTTAAGAATAAGAAAATCCAAGGTAATAATGATAAATAGCTCCGCATTGTCGCTTGACCATTTAAGAAAAATCCTTGAAAAAAGAGCCACATCGTCACTACCAAAAAAACACCAATGAAAATATAAGCTATTGGTGAATTGAAATAGGCGGCAAACTCTCTTTTAAATATTGTTTTGATTCTCAACCAGCTCATTATTTTTTAGTTAAATTCCTAAAGACATCTTCCAGGGAAGCTGCTTCTTTTTTTGATTCTAAAATGCTCCAATTATTCTTGATCGCTAATTGAAATAGCTCTTCACGGATATCACTATTCTGATTCAAATCAATACGGTATCCTCGAATATCTTCTGACTCTTTATCAGCAATGCTAACATCTTTGACATTGGCTAGCTCTCGAATACTACTAATAATAGCTTCCTCATTTCCCTTGATCTTGGCATACATCACATCGCCTCCAGTAGCCGCCTCAGTCAATTCTTGTGGTGTTCCCTGCCCTACTATCTTTCCTTCATTGATGATCACAACTCGATCACAAGTAGCTTGTACTTCTTGCATAATATGGGAACATAAAATAATAGTTTTATGTTGTCCAACCTTTTTAATCAATTCTCTAATCTCGACAATCTGATTGGGATCAAGGCCAGAAGTAGGTTCATCTAAAATCAATATTTCAGGGTCATGTAATAATGCTTGAGCCAACCCAACTCTTTGACGATAACCTTTGGACAGTTCACTGATTGGTTGCTTCAAGACCTTTCTCAATCCAGCAACTTGCACCATCTCTTTTAAACGACCAATCAAGACCTCTTTACTTAAACCACGGATCTTACCAACGAATAATAAGTATTCATAGACCTTCATGTCTTCGTATAAAGGATTGTTCTCTGGCAAATATCCCAGCTTTGCTCTGATCTGCAAACTATCCTCTAAAATATCTAGATCATTAAATTTTACACTGCCACTAGTCGGTGCAATAAAGCCTGTAATCATTTTCACTGTAGTGGTCTTACCAGCACCATTTGGTCCTAATAAACCCAAAATTTCCCCTTCCTTAATTTCCAGGGAAATGTCATCTACAGCCTTGATATGGCCATAATATTTCTTTAAATTCTCTATTTTTATCATATCTAAGCCTAATAGTAGCAATAGTATAGCATATATATTTTAGCGTAACAAACAAATTTGGCTCTATAGCATTTAGTGTGGTGGATAAATCAAAAATAGTGGTAAAATTAGCTATAAAATAAAGCTTCCCAACTTTACGCTAAAAATAACCACTA
>PFMC01000053.1 GCA_002785295.1 Candidatus Komeilibacteria bacterium CG_4_10_14_0_8_um_filter_37_78 | reverse complement strand
GTTAATTTTTAGCTATGAGTTGAGAAACTCTCATTTTAGGCTAATCTTACCACTGCTTTTAGGTTTTCCACCACACTAATTATTATAGAGCCGTCAATTTTTGACAAATGCGTGGAGATTTACTAAACTACAAGCGAAAATGTAGATTAACAATTAGCAGAGGAGTTTTATGAGAAAGCAAGAGATTGGTGACGATATTGCGGTGTTTGGAAATACATCAACTCAACACATTATTGGAGGGATTTGTAGAAACTTGGGCATTGCTCCAGGAAAGGTTTATCTTGGTCGTCATTCTGATGGTGAGATAAAAATTCAATTTCAGGAAAATATTAGAAATGAAACGCTTTTTATCATTGCTAATACTGGTCCTGATTCGGATCATATTGTGGAGCTACTATTGATGATTGATGCGGCGCGGCGATCATCAGCTGACAAAATCATTGTTGTTATTCCTTATTTTGCTTATGCTCGGCAAGAACGTAAAGATCGCCCTAGGGTACCGATTGCAGCCAGGATGTTTGCTGATCTCTTGCAATCAGTTGGTGCTGATCATTTGGTCTTTACCGATCTGCATGCTGCAGCAATTCAAGGGTTTACTACCATTCCTAGCGATCACATCTATGCGCGTAAAACATATTTGGAATATATTCGAGATTGTTATCAGGAAGAAATGGAGACGTTGATGTTGATGTCAGCAGATGCTGGTGGTGTATCAATGTGTCAAGCTTATGCCAACCGGTTGGGAATTCCCTACGGCGTAATTGACAAAAGAAGACCCACTCCTGGAAAATCAGAAGTGATGAATGTTATTGGCGATGTCAAAGACAAGGTTTGTCTTTTTATTGATGACATGATTGATACTGCGGGTAGTATTTGTAATGGTTCACAAGCTGTCCTGGAAAGAGGGGCGGTGGCATGTGATGCGATGGCTACACACGGCGTATTGTCAGGGTCAGCGATAAAAAGGATCAATGATTCATCATTGCGCAGAGTGGTCGTTACTGATACATTAGATGTCGCAGTCAAAGCAGGGCGATGTCAAAAATTGGAACCCGTTAGCTTGATTTCTGTTTGGGCTGATGTTGTTCGCTGTATGTGTCATGGTGAATCTTTAGCTAAACTCTTTGAAGAAGATCATTTGGTTTATTAACAAAAAATAAACTGCCTGTTGCGTGAAACGTGACAGGCAGTGTTAATTTAGGTATGATATTTGTATGGATAATATTTCTCAAGCAGGTTTTTTATTAATAGATAAAGCTCAAGGCTGGACATCTTTTGATGTGATTGCCAAACTGCGTAATATTACTAACATCAAAAAAATTGGACATGCTGGCACACTTGATCCGATTGCTACAGGTTTGTTGATAGTGGCTATTGGGCGAGAAGCTACCAAGCAGATTGATCAGTATATGAAGATGGATAAGGAATATCTTGTCAAAGGAAAGTTTGGTGAGACTTCAGCATCTTATGATACAGAAGAAAAAGTTGTTAAAAATAAGGTTGAACCAATTAATGAAAAAGAATTTCAAAAAACTATTACAAAGTATCTTGGGGAGACTGATCAAACACCACCAATGTTTTCCGCCAAGAAAATTGATGGCAAGAGATTGTATGAGTTGGCTAGACAGGGAAAAGAAGTGGAGCGTCAGTCTGTGAAGATTAAGATCACAAAACTTGAACTGCTAAGTTTTGATTATCCTTGGTTTGAACTAAAAGTAAGTTGTAGTAGTGGAACGTATGTCAGAAGCCTGACCCATGATCTTGGTCAGGATTTGCAGCAGGGTGCTGTGATGTATGAATTAAGAAGAACTAAGATTGGTGATTATAATATTGAGCAGGCACATAGAATTGAAGAGATTACAAAAGCTAATTGGCAAAAGAAAATAGCCCCATCGCGGTTATTGTTACGCAATGGAGCTACCTAGGAGACAGTACCTGTTATACCGTCATTATTTTGTGGTGCCACATATTATGATTGATTTATAGTAGAAGGCTAGAGAATTGTTAATAATCAGTAGAGGTCAATGGTAAAACCGATGATTTCATTGATGATTTCTTTAATGCGCCAGCGCATGAATTCAGCTGCTTTTAACATGCGATAAAAATCATTGAGACGTAATGTTTTTTCGCCAATTTTACCGATTTCTTCACCAAATTCTTCATTAAATTTACGGGTGCTAGAAATAGAGTCATTGGAACGATAAAGGCGTTCAATTACTAACATTTGTTGTTCTGGGGAAATGGTCTCGTCCATAAGGCTTGATTTATTTCTACTTATATGATACTATAGAATCTCAAAAGTGGAAATTTCAAAGGTAAACATTATTTATCTTAAAGTAATTTTAACTTGATATTTTTAAATTATTAATTGATATTTTATGCCTGTTAAAAAAGCAGCCATTAAAGATTTGCGTAGATCACAAGGCAAAGCATTGGTTAATCTACGAACCAAAAGAGCAATCAAAGATATTGCCAAAAATATTGAGAAAGCTATTCATGCTGATCAGTTAGATAAGATTGACGAGTTGGCAAAGAAATTTCAAAAGACAGTTGATAAGGCCATGAAGCAAGGTAAGATGAAGAAAAATACCGGCGCTCGTAAAAAATCTAGAATGGCCAAAACCATCAAAGCAGTTATCAAAAAATAAAGTTTATCAAAAAATCCCCTTCTGTACAGTAGGGGATTTTTTAGTTTTTAACAATGAATAAATCGAGTAAAGTTTCATTGTTGATCGGGCTGATCTTTAAGTTAAGATCAAGTTCTGTCAGTGTGTGATAGATTGTTTTCAATTGAGTGGCAGAATATTTTGATAATAAGGGGAGTGCTTTTTGAACGACGAAAGGGTGAAGGCCGGCCTGTTTTGCCAACTCATTGTTGGTGGTGTGATTATTGATCAGAGATTTCAATTGCAGAAGGATGCGGTATTGCCTGAGGATCATTGTTAGTAAATATTGCTCATTGACACCAGCAGCCAGTTGCCCATTTATCAATTTTAAAGCTTGGGCTCTATTTTGGTTGGCAATGGCGTCAGTCAATTTGAAAATATTTTCATCCAGTTTGCCGTGAGTCATTAATTCAATATCTTGTTCGATGATTGCCTGGCCATGTTTATAGGCAGCTAGTTTGGTAATTTCTGTGGATAGTTGCCAGAGATTATTGCCCGTGGAAGCAATCAATAAGGTCAAGGCTGGTTTAGTAATTTTTGCTCCTTGGCGATTGAATTCAGTTAGTGCCCAGTTACTGAGTTTGCTATTATTTAAGGGTTCAAATTCTTGAACATATTTATAGCTCACTAGTTTTTTGTAGAGTCCAGATCTTTTGTCTGGTTTATTGTCTTGCCAAAATAATAAAAAATTTTCTTCAGCATTGTCTTTTTGTTTGTTCAGATAAGCAATAATATCATCCTTAATGGAAGCAAGCGCTTTGTTATGAAATAGATTTTTGATAATAATCAATCTTTTGTCAGATAAGAAACCAGCCTGCGTTACAGCGGTATTAAACTTTTCTAAGTTGAGGTCAGACCCTTCCAAGATAAGTGTATTAAAACCAGAAGTATCAACTTCTTCACGAAACTTATCACGTATTTGTTTGACCTTTTGGTGGGACCGGTAGGTATCTTCACCGTAAAAGAAGAAAATCATAGGTTTGACTTTTTTAACTATCGTGTATAAGATTATACACAAGATGCCATAATTGGCAAAATGGAGGTAATTAAAATGACGAAAACCGTAAAGAGGCGTGATAGCTCACCTTTGAAATGGCCCATCATCATTGTTGTTCTGGGCATTATCTATTTGGTGCTTGCTTATTTTGCACCACTACCGCCTTTTGGATAAATGAATAGCCCTGTCGAGCTCAGCTCGACAGGGTTTTATTTCATTTCGCCCCAATTGGAGCCAGTTTTGACATCAACGATAATTGGAACTTTTAGCCGATGTATTTCCTCCATTTCTTTTTTAATAAACTTAGCAACTTTTTCAACATCATGATTGGGTACTTCTAAAACAAGCTCATCATGTACTTGGAGTAGCATCTTTGTGTCTTTACTAAGCTTAGGAAGTTTGTGTGATATCTGAATCATCGCCATTTTTAGAAGCTCAGCAGCCGTACCCTGAATCGGCATATTGATCGCTACCCGTTCCGCAGCAGCACGAATAAAAGGAATATAAGAATTGATATCGGGAATATAACGACGACGGTCAAAGAGAGTTTCCACATAGCCCTGTTGATGAGCCAATTCTTTTGTTTCGTCTAAATAGTCTTTTATCTTTTGATATAGTTTTAAATATTCTTCAATAAAGTTTTTTGCTTCATTGCGACTGATGCCAGTTCTCTGAGATAGTCCAGTTGCTCCAAGTCCATAGATGATACCAAAATTTACTTCTTTGGCTTGTCGTCTCTGATCAAAAGTGACATCTTTGATAGCTACCTTATTGATTTCAGCAGCTGTGCTAGAGTGAATATCTTTGCCTTGGTTAAAGGAAGCTATCATTTTGGGATCGTTGGCCAGTGAAGCAGCAACGCGTAACTCAATTTGCGAATAGTCAGCAGCAATCAATTGATAGCCAGGTTTAGCTACAAAAGCTTTACGGATTTCTCTGCCCAGCTCTGTACGAATAGGAATATTTTGTAAGTTAGGATCAGAAGAGGATAGACGACCAGTAGCGGTAACAGCTTGATTATAACTAGTATGAACTCTCTTGGTTCGATCATTAATCAATTCTGGTAAAGCATCCAAATAGGTATTTTTTAGTTTAGAATATTCTCGGAATTCAGAGATCAGATCAATGATTGGATGGAGACCTTTCATTTTTTCAAGTTGATCGGCATTTGTCGAAAAGCCCGTCTTTGTTTTTTTCAAACCTTTGGTTGAGATTTGTAGTTTATCAAATAATATTTCCTTTAGCTGTTTAGGAGAAGCCATGTTAAATTCAGTACCAGCCATTTTGTAAGTTTCCTTTTCAATGGCAATGATTCTTTTTTCTAGCTCCTTGCTCATTTTCTGAAGGAACCTCTCGTCAACTTGAATACCAGCAATTTCCATATTGGCTAATATTTTAACTAATGGCATTTCAATCTCATTAAAGAGTTTGAACATCTTTTCTCCACGGATTTGCTCATCTAGTTTTTTGTAAAGTCGCCAAGTATAGTCAGCATCTTCACAAGCATAGTAATTGACCTTAGTGATCTCTATCTCTGACATGGTTCGCTGTTTTTTGCCCTTAGGGCCGATCAAATCTGTAATTGGTTGCATCTTGTGGCCACACTCGGAAAAGGCTAAATCATCGAGTTTTAGGCTACGAGAGGTGGGGAATAGTAGATAAGCAGCAATCAAAGTGTCAAAGTATAGATTATTTGTGTCAATATCAACATTTTTCAAAATAGAGTAGTCGTATTTGATATTATGGCCAATCTTTTTGATTTTGAAATCTTCAAATATTGGTTTCAGTTCTTGCAGCCAGGATTTATTGTTTTTAATATCAAGATAATAAGCTTCGCCTGTTTGCCAGCAAAAACTAATGCCAAGCAGTTCAGCATTCAAAGTATTTAGACTTGTTGTTTCAGTATCAAAGGCAAAGACTGTTTGCTGTTTTAACTTTATAATAAAATTTTGCCATGTTTGATCATCGGCTATTAGTTGATAGCCAGCAAAATTTTGAACTACAGGATTATTAATTACAGCAAATTCATTTGTTTCTTTTGTTTTGACGCCCTGAGCCAATTTGTTTGGAATTTTATTAAGCAAGCTGCGGAACTCCAATTTTTGAAATAGCTGATAAACATTGTCCGCATCAAAACCAGCAGTTTTCATTGCTGTTAGCGAAATAGGAAGTTTGACATTGGTGACAATGGTAGCAAGCCTATAGCTTTGATAGGCGCTGTCTTTATGTTCTTTCAGTAATCCCTTGAAACGGTCAGAAAGGATATCAATGTCATCTACATTTTGATAAATATTATCTAGTGAGTGATATTTTTTTACTAACTCGGTTGCTGTTTTTTCACCAACACCTGGTACACCAGGAATATTGTCTGAAGGATCACCGCGTAGAGCCTTAAAGTCAATCAATTGTTTTGGTGCAAAGCCATATCTTTCTTTGACCGCAGTGGGATCATAAGTGATAGTGTCATTGATGCCTTGTTTCAATGTAAAGACACTAGTTTGATCATTGACCAGTTGCAGAGCATCCATATCACCGGTTACAATAATGCATTTCAAATCAGGTTTGGTTTTGTTGAGCTTGGTAACAATAGTGCCAATCACATCATCAGCCTCAAAGCCTTCGGCAGTATAGATCGGAATATTAAAAGCTTCTAAGACATCTTGGATTAGATCAATTTGGGCATAGAGCTCGTCCGGTGCTTTAACCCGCTGTGCTTTATAATCTTCGAATTCTTCATGCCGAAAAGTAGGAGCGGCTAGATCAAAAGTACAAGCAATATATTCAGGTTCAAATTCTTTGAATATTTTTAAGAGAATAGTGGTAAAACCATAAACAGCATTAACTAGCAAGCCATCTTTAGTGGTTAGTGGTGGGACAGCATGAAAAGCCCTATGCAATAGGGCGTGGCCATCAATAATAATTAATTTTTCATTGTTTTTTGACATCTGATAACTGTATTTTAACACTATTCTATGTAATTTAAAACCACTAAGTTTGACTTAGTGGCTTTGTTAAGGTTAGAGAGTTTAGTTGGCGCAACTTTCGCAATCATCAGAATGGCAGTCGATACATGTACCCGTACGAATGGTCGGGATGCCACGGCCGATCTCTTGATCAACACTCAGAATGCGAGCGGCATTGTTTGGTTTTCTGGAGTGTAGGAATAGCACTCCTTCTTCAATGTCATCACTACACGGTACGCCATCTTCTTTCATGATGGCAGTTGTCAGGGCATTACACATAGATCTCCTCCTTGTTATAAGATTATTATTTTTTAAATAGCCAAACCATATTTCTAACTTACCACAAAAAAGTTGACTTGTCAAGGTAGTTTTGGGGGGTATTATAAAGCAGATGGACTACAGGTATATAATTGTAAATAAGAAACAATTAACAATTAACCCATAGTCCAAATGCCTATTAAAATGTTACAACA
>PFMC01000065.1 GCA_002785295.1 Candidatus Komeilibacteria bacterium CG_4_10_14_0_8_um_filter_37_78 | reverse complement strand
GCTCCTCAATTGTTAGATGTTGGTATTTCATACGCTTTGATAATATCTTTAATTATATCAAAGTGTTGCACTTACTTATTGAACTGGGGAGCTGCTATTTTGAGTGTTATCCTTAATTCAGCGATACTTACTAGTGTAAGATACTTGCTGAGCAGTCGTCTGTTTAGGCAGGAGGATAAAAAGGTTAATAATTATTTTAATAAAACTTATGAAAATTCTAAAATTATCAGTATTAGCGCTAGCTTTCATTGCGACACAAGTTGTGCCAATGTCAGTTGTACAAGCTACCACTGCAACCACAACTAGCTCAGCTTCCAATGTTGCGAGTAATGTTGTTTTAGACGCCAATGATGTTGCTTATTTTAATAAGATGGTAACAGAAGGTTATTCAGCGACTACTAATACCTCATCATTTGATTTGACGGGTGATAATATTGTTAACTCAGAAGATGTTAGCTCATTAGAGTATAAGATCTTTTTTTATGACGCCTATTTAAGTCAAGATGGTGTCTTGAGCGCTGATGATGTTAGCTATTATTCAGATTTGATCTTACAGTTTTCTCCTGAGACTTTAGCTAATATTTTGGGTGGTTCTGACTTTGATTGGAACAATGATGGCGAAATCAATGTTGGCGACCCAGTTGCTTTTGTTGCCTTTATCAATAAATACAATTTTGTTGATGGTCCATTTGAGGAAGAAACTGTTGCTTATCATCCAGACTTATCAATTGTTGGTCCGGTCACTATTATTACTGGTAATGACACTTCATATGAAGTGGGTGATACTGTCAGTATGAAATTGAAGATACAAAATTCAGGAAATCAGAATATAACTAGTTTTAAGATCAGGGCTGTCGATACAGCCAATAATGATGAACATTTTTTAACCAGAACAATCAATCAGCTAGTGCCTGCAAATTCTACCGTTGAAGTTCTCTTTGGTTCAAGCTGGATCAATCCAAACGGTATTCAACACAATCATGCTGGGCTTTATCAACTGCGTATCACGGTTGATCCATTTAATGAATTAAATGAAGCGAATAGAAGTAATAATGATTATTATCTTGATTTTTATGTCAATGAAGCCAATAGCGATGACGTTATTGCCCCAGAGCCACCATTTAGTTTGAGTATTAATAGAACTTGGACTTCATATTTGGGTTTGTGGAAGATCAATCTAAATTGGTACAACAAGAATGCTGATATGTTTAGAGTTTATAAGAAAGTTAGTAATAGTGCCGATGTTAGAGGAAGCTATGAAGTAGAGACAGATACTAGCAATAAATCAATGAATATTTATTTGAAAGCCGATAATGATAGTTATGCCTGTTTCTATATTACGGGTTTGAAAAGAGTAGCCAATCAATCACGTAGTGCTTGGCCAGAAAGTGGTCCAAGTAATAAGATTTGTATGAATTTATTTAATTCAGATAATAATGACGAGCCAGCAGAAGAGATTATCAAAAATGGTGATGATAGGCTAGATGATACAGATGTTCAGTATTTTGTAAAGTTTATTGCTGCTAGACAGCTTGGTATGGAATATGACATTAATAATGACGGAGCATTAAATTTTGATGATTCAGATTATTTAGCTAATCAAATAAATCTGCTTGATTCATATTTAAAGAAAAACAATGCTGTGGATGGAGAAGATTTAAAAGTTTTTGCCAATCTAATTACTCAGTTTTCAGCTGATACATTAGCAAATATTCTAGGCAATTCTTTGTTTGATCGTAATGGTGACGGTGAAATAAATGTCTTAGATATAACTGCCTTAACCAATTTCATTCAACAATATGACTTTGCAATCAATCGGGATGGTAAAGAACCAATTGTTGTTAAGCCGGTTCCTGTTAAACCAATTATTACAACAATCAAGCCTGATTTAAGAGATGAATATAATAAGCTGCAAACTTTGATTAAGAAATTGCAGTACAGAGTTTCTCAACTTGAAAAAGACGTAATTAATAAAGAAAAAGAATTAGCTAAATACAAAGATCAAAGCTTAACCAATAGATTAAAGGGTAAGATACTTTTACAAACAGAAGAAAATGGTGAAGCTTGGTATGTTGATGCTGATACAGAAAAGAAATTTTATTTGAAAGATGGTGACGCAGCTTATACAGCATTGCAAGCCTTTGGCCTTGGCATTACTAATACTGATTTAGCCAAGATTCCAGTAGAAGGTTCTAATCAAGTTGGTGACAGAACTTTGGTTGAAAGATTAAAGGGTAAGATTCTCTTACAAGTTGAAGGAAATGGTGAAGCATTCTATGTTAACCCTGAGACAGGTCAGAGACATTATCTGAGAAATGGTGCTGAAGCTTACCGTATTATGAGAGAATTATCTTTAGGAATTACTAATAATGATTTAAGAAAGATTGAAGTAGGCGAATTTATTGAATAATATATATAGGTGATCACTTTTAGAGCGTTCGTGTCCAAAGCGAGCGCTCTTTTGATTCTAATTGAAAATTTATAATTCACCTGCCCACAAAGCTACCAATGTCCGCAACGCTTCGTACCATGCCTATCTTGCCTACCGCCAGGCAGGAGAAAAGCAAAAATATGTTTTAGCTTGAAAGATTGTTTTATTTGCTATTACTTAGTAAATTTCTGGATTGTTAAATTGCTATATTGTTTCTTAAATAGCCATTTAACCATTTAACCATTAGGCAATAATTTATTTAAGCTTTTTTGATTTTTAAGCTAAAGACAGTATAATAGAGATAGTTTAATATTAAGTTTTTACTTATGAAGAAAATGGATAATCGTAGCAAAAAGAATATTCTCTGGTTTAGCGAAATTTCTAATCAAGATGTGAAAATTGTTGGTGGTAAGAATGCTTCGCTAGGAGAGATGTATTCTAATCTTTCTAAGAAGGGTGTGAAGATCCCCAATGGTTTTGCGATTACAGCAGCAGCATATCGTTATTTTATCAAAGCAGCCAAGATCGACAAAAAGATCAAGGACATTATGAAGGATTTGAATACCAAGAATGTGAGGCAATTAGCAAATAAAGCTGAACAGGTGAGACACCTGATCTTGCAGTCAGATTTTCCACAAGATTTAAATAAGGAAATTATTAGCGCTTATCGTGAGCTTGATAAAAAGTACAAAACTCATAATGCTGATGTAGCTGTTCGTTCTTCAGCTACGGCCGAGGATTTACCTTCTGCTTCTTTTGCTGGTCAACAAGAGTCTTATCTAAATATTTCCGGCGAGTATCAACTTTTAGAAGCAGTGAAGAAATGTATGGCTTCATTATTTACAGATCGAGCAATTAGTTACCGTGAAGATAAGGGTTTTGATCATTTTAAAATTGCTTTATCAGTGACAGTGCAGAGAATGGTCAGATCAGACTTGGCCAGCGCAGGTGTGATGTTTTCGATCGATACGGAAAGTGGTTTTCAGAATGTAGTGGTGATCAATGCTAGTTGGGGTCTGGGTGAGATGGTCGTCAAAGGATCGGTTACACCAGATGAATATTTTGTTTTTAAAGAAAATCTTGGACAAAAGAATTATCTTAATCAGTTCTGCAAGCCAATTATTGGTAAAGAGGTTGGCTCCAAAGAGAAGAAGATGATTTATAGTACGGGTGGGAACAAATCTACTCAAGTAGTAGACAATACAGACTCAGAATCAAAGAGCTATGTTTTAAATGATAAAGAAATATTACAGTTAGCAAAATGGGCCAAACAGATTGAGGAATATTATGGGCGACCAATGGATATGGAGTGGGCCAAAGATGGCAAAGACAATAGTTTATATATTGTTCAGGCTAGACCAGAGACAGTCACTTCTCAACAAGACGTCAATGTTTTGATTGAATATTTATTATTAGAAAAGGGTAAGGTCTTGGCCGAAGGTGCAGCTGTGGGCTCAAAGATTGGTAAGGGTCCAGTACAGGTGATCAGACATGTGGCAGAGATTGAAAGCTTCAAGCAAGATCAAGTATTGGTGACAGAAATGACAGATCCTGATTGGGAGCCGATTATGAAAAAAGCAGCAGCAATTGTTACTAATTCTGGTGGTCGCACTTGTCACGCCGCCATTGTTTCTAGAGAATTGGGCATTCCTTGTATTGTGGGCACTGGTAATGCGACAGATGTGCTTAAAAACGGTCAAAAAGTGACTGTTTCATGCGTTGAAGGTGAAAAAGGCTATATCTATCAGGGTTTGTTAAAACATCGCGTTAAGAAGACAAATTTGAAGAAAGTTGGTAAACCAAAGACCAAGATTATGATGAATGTTGGTGAACCAAGAGCTGCCTTCTTAGACTCTTTTATTCCCAATGATGGTGTTGGTTTAGCACGAGAAGAATTTATCATCAATAACTATATCAAAGTCCATCCTTTAGCCTTGATTCATTTTGATAAATTAACAGATCAAGAAGCTAAAAAAGCGATTGAAGAGCTAACTCTTAATTACAAAAACAAGAGTCAATTTTTTGTTGATAAATTAGCCGAAGGTGTTGGACGGATTGCAGCTGCTTTTTACCCCAAGGATGTGATTGTTCGTTTGTCAGATTTTAAATCAAATGAATATGCCAATCTTATTGGCGGCAAGCAATTTGAGCCAACCGAGGATAATCCAATGATTGGTTGGCGTGGTGCTAGTCGTTATTACGATGAAAAATATTTACCAGCTTTTAAGTTGGAGTGTGCAGCTCTCAAAAAAGTCAGACAAGAGTTTGGTTTAACTAATGTTAAATTGATGATCCCATTTTGTCGGACAGTGGAAGAGGGCGAGAAAGTATTAGCAATCATGGAGCAGGAAGGTTTGAAAAGAGGAGTTAATGGTTTGGAAGTTTATGTGATGTGTGAGATCCCATCTAATGTGATTCTAGCTAAACAATTTGCCAAAATATTTGATGGCTTTTCAATCGGGTCCAATGATCTAACTCAACTAACTTTAGGAGTTGATCGGGATTCGGAAATTGTTAGCCATGTTTATGATGAAAGAAATTTAGCTGTCAAAGAATTGATTGAGTCGGTGATTTTGGCAGCGCATAAATATAAACGAAAAGTTGGCATTTGTGGGCAAGCGCCATCTGACTTTCCAGATTTTGCGCAAATGCTTGTTAAGCTAGGCATTGATAGCATTTCTTTAATTCCAGATACTGTCATTAGTACTACCCTTAAAATATTACAAACTGAAAAGAGATTAAAAAAAATAATTTAATTGTCTATGTTAAATCAATTTAAAGATTTCTTAAAAGAATATAAAATAATTGGTCTGGCTATCGCCTTTGTTATGGGTGCGGCAAGTACTGATTTGGTTAATTCTCTAGTTAAAGATATTATCATGCCACTGATTGAGCCATTATTATCTGGTGATGGTTGGCAAGAAGCGATTTGGCAAATCGGACCATTCAGTATTGCTTGGGGAGCGTTTTTAGGAGAGTTAATTAACTTTATAATTATTGCTTTTGTGATTTTCTTAATTGCTAAGAAATTACTTAAAATGGAGAAGATTGATTTATCAAAAATTTCAATTAAAAAATAGAGTTTGTTCTAATAAACAAAAGACAGGACATAAGATCCTGTTTTTTGATTATTAAATATGGTTTAAATATAAGGAGAAAAAGTAAAACAAAGAGAATTCATTTTTGAATATGTATTAACTGAATTTTTGTATTTAATAGCGATCTTATTGGGGTGTTTAGCTGTCTGTTTTTCAAAATAAGAAACTACGTTTTTCATAAGTAAAGATCAATAGGCCTTGGCAAATAAAACCTTGTTAGGGGCATTTTTTTTGCAATAAATACATTTGCCGACATTACCCAAACCTCCCTCAAAAGGGATGCACCTGGTGCTTGCATTTGTTTCTTCTTTTATCTTCTCTTCGCAAGTTTTATCTAAACACAAATGAGCGAAGATAAATCCAGGATTTTTAGTTATAACTTTTTTGAATTCTTCATAGTCTGACACTTCGCGGGTATTATCCAGTCGAAATCTCTTTGAATTTTCAAGTAGTGTTGTTTGCATGTGTTCCAAGCCTTCCTTTAGGTAAGAGGATAGTTCTTTATTTGAAACAAACTCTTTTTTGCCTGACAATCTTTCAACAACCACTACAGACTGTTTTTGAATATCTTTAGGGCCAATTTCGATTCGGAACGGAATACCCTTCCGTTCCCACTCAAAATATTTGAAACCAGGTCTTCCTTCTCTCTCATCTACTTTGTATTTGATTCCAATAGCTTCAAGTTCGGTTTTAATTTTCTGTACTTCCGCGAAGACAGATTTTTTGTCATCAGCGTTACTCCAAATAGGGATTATCACCACTTGCATTGGCGCAATTCTTGGGGGTAACACAAAGCCTTTATCATCGGAATGCGACATAATAAGGGCGCCAATGATCCTAGTACTGAGACCCCAGCTTGTTTGCCACACGTATTGTTTTTTCTGATTTTCGTCCAGAAATGAAACATCAAAAGATTTTGCAAAGTTTTGCGCCAACATATGTGATGTGCCGGACTGAAGAGCTTTGCCATCTTGCATCATCGCTTCAATAGTGGATGTATATTCAGCCCCGGGAAATTTCTCTGATTCGGTCTTCTTGCCCTTGATAAGCGAGATGGCAAGATATTCTTCGACAAATTCCCTATAAACCTCAAGCATCTCGAGTGTCTTCTCGTCTGCCTCTTTTCTAGTCGCGTGGGCAGTGTGTCCTTCTTGCCAGAGGAATTCTGTCGTGCGTAAAAAAAGCCTGGGGCGCATTTCCCAGCGCATCACATTGCACCACTGATTGATTATGAGTGGTAAGTCTCTATATGAATGAATCCATTTTGAGAATGCGTCGTAAATAATCGTCTCTGACGTTGGGCGAATAACAAACGGCTCATCAAGCTCGCCTGCTGGCACGAGCTTGCCGTCTTTTTCTTCAAGCCTATGATGCGTAACAACCGCGCATTCTTTTGCAAACCCTTCTACATGTTCAGCTTCTTTTTCTAGAAAACTTTTTGGTATTAGAAGTGGGAAATATACATTTTGTGTGCCACGTTTTTTAAACTCGTTGTCTAAAATTTTCTGTGTGTTTTCCCACAGAGCGTAACCGTGGGGTTTTATAATCATAGATCCTCTGACGGGAGAGCTTTCCGCTAAATCTGCTTCGCGAATTACATCGAGATACCACTCTGCGAAATTTTCATCTCGCGAAGTTATTTTACTCATGGCGTCATTTTTACTTTTATTCATAAAGTTTATTTCATTAATTCATCAACCGTGATTTTTCGTATGCGATTCTTGGCGGAGAGGATACCACGTCATACGACGTGGTAAAGGATTCGCTCCATCACATGACGGGGCGTCACATCGAATGATGTGACTAATATATAAATAATTTGGCGGTACCTTTTGGTTGAAATTCTAACTTTTTTTGAACAAAACCCAGAACAATGATGTGCGTTTCCGCTTGCCTTCGCTTTGCTACGGCAAACCAAAACAGAAATTTTTTCATTACATTTTTTATTTTTTTCTGCCCCCCATTTTTTTCTTTTAATAGGAGATGAAAAATTTTCTG
>PFMC01000005.1 GCA_002785295.1 Candidatus Komeilibacteria bacterium CG_4_10_14_0_8_um_filter_37_78 | reverse complement strand
TAGAAACATTGATACTTATATTGCTAAAATGACACTAGCCTTTTTGCCACTAATTTGGATACTAAACTATCACACTAGTTGACGGAGAGCCGCTTTGTCGACAAAGTTGTCTGGTATAATGATTATTGATGACCGTTACTGTTACCATTTTTGAAGCTAGATCGATATTGCAAGATATTTTCTTCAGGAATCCAGTAAGTACGAAGTTCTCCAGTCAGATACATTGATCCTGTTATCAGTATAAAATCATCTTTCTTGCTCTTTTTTATAACATCTCTAAGAGCATCTAGTGGATCCCAATAGATAATTGGTTTACGAGAAGGGAAGTGTTTATTTATGTATTTTTTCATTTTGATTGGCGAGACCGTAGTTCTTCTTGAAGCAACATATTTTGTTAAAATGATTTTTTTTGCATGTGGAACTATTGTTTTTAATATTCTTCGCCAATCTTTATTGGCTGAAATCCCGATAATTAAATAGTCTGGACGGGCAACTTTTTTTATCGTTGAAATAAGCGCGTTCATTTTTGATGGGTTGTGAGCGCCGTCAAGCATGATTGTTGGTTTCTTTTGAATTATTTCTTGTCGGCATGGAAGACGGCTTGATTTCTCAACTAGACTTTTGTTAATTTTTACATCAACACCAAGGACATCAATAGCTTTTTGTGCTACTTTTGTGTTTATATCTGTGTAGTGAGCACCATTTGGGTTCACATGAATATATTTGGCATTAACCTTTTTACACCTATCTTTAAAAATCTTTAGTACTTTTGGGTTGTTGTCAGAAGTGATGAATGTACAGTGTTTCTTTATTATGCCCGCTTTGTGTCTCGCAATTTCTACTAATGTTTTTCCTAAGTATTCAGTGTGATCATGACCAACATTGGTGGCTATAGCTATTACTGGCGATGGAATAACGTTTGTATGGTCGTATTGGCCTCCAGCGCCGACTTCTAACACCACATAATCACATTTTTCTTCGCTAAAATATTGGAAGGCGATAGCTACTATGATCCCGAAAAAATCTGGTGGTATAGCTACTTTGTTAAAAGTTGGTTTTATCTTATCTAAAATATTATAAAACGCCTCAGCTGGAATATAACGATCATTTAATTTAATTCTTTCAACGGCGCTGGTTGTGTGAGGAGATAGGTATAGACCCGCATTGTAACCAGCTTTTACTAGCGCAGCATGGATTTGCGAACAGACGCTACCTTTGCCAGCAGTCCCTGTGACATGAATAATTTTATAATCGTTTTGTGGTTTGCCAAGTTTTTGTAAGAATTCTTTATAGATTTTATTCTTCCTTTCTTTTCTAACCCCGTGTTGGGTATATAGACCAGCCATACCTTCGATAAAATCCACAGCGCGATGATATTTTTTGATGCTATAATTTTTTCCCATATCATTTATTAATAAAATAATAACTACCCTGTTGCTTAATCAATCCTTTGAGCTCGAGTAGAGTCAGGGTAGCATTTAAACTCTCCACATCTATTTTACAGGATTGATAGATTTTTTCAATAGTCAAATGTTCAACTACTAGTAAATTTATAATTTGTTTTTCAATTTTATTTAGTTCTTGATTGGGTGAGCTGCCGGTTGAAGTTTGTAGATGATAAAGACTGAGAATATCACTCGGTTCTAGAATCATCTTGGCACCTCGTTGGATGATCTTATTGGTTCCTTGCGAATTTGTCAAGTGGATGGACCCGGGAATAGCCATTACTTCACGGTTTTGTTCTAGTGCTTGATAGGCAGTGATCAAGGAGCCGGAACGCAAAGCAGCCTCAACAACCAAGGTGCCCTGACAGAGCCCAGAGATGATGCGATTGCGCATGGGAAAGTTGCCAGGCACGCCTGATGTACCAGGTGGATATTCGGAAACCAATAAGCCATGGTGACAAATTTGTTGAGCCAGCTGAAAATTTTGTGGTGGATAGAGCGATGACCAATCCAGACCAGAACCAAGCACAGCAATGGTTGGCTTGTGGTCACTAACAGCGATTTGATGAGCTAGTCCATCAACCCCCAAAGCTAAGCCGGAAACTATTACAATTCCAGAGTTGACAATGGGTTTTAAGAGATTTGGCAGGATAGCCTTGGCATAATTGGAAATTTTTCTAGTTCCGACTACAGCCAGTCGATCAGGGATATTAAGAATGCTAATATCACCCTGATAATAGAGTATTGCTGGAGGATCATAGATTTGTTTGAGAAGTTTCGGATAATGGTCATCTAGAATAGTGAGAATGTTAATTCCTTGTTTCTGAATACTAGCTATTTTATTATCAATATTAATATCAGCTCTTGCAGTGATAATATTATTAATTTGTTCATTGGTTAGGGGTAATGCCCAGACTTCACTATTGGAAGCAGACCAAAGACGCTCTAGATCAGGGTAGAGATTGAGAAGTTTTAGTAATGTTTTGCAGCCAATTCCTGAAATAAAAGAAAAGGCCACCAGTGCGACCTTTTTTCTATCCATCTTGATAAATTATTATATATATGCTATACTGAAATTATAACAAATTCATTAAAAATGTAAAGGAGAGAGATGGAAATCTTTGGATATTCCTGGATCTACCTTGTGAACGGGGTCAGGTATGAAGTGCAAACCGTTTTTGATAAACAGCACGATGCTCGTTGTGAGTTAGCCTATGCTGTATGTGGTTTGCAGGCAACCTGTTGTTTAGATGGCATGTTAAAAAAACTAGCCACAATGCAGGTTAAATTACTTCAAGGACCGAATCCGTTGCAGGCTAAACCCTTAGGAGAGCTTTGTTACTCTTATGTGGATGAAGTCTAAGGACAAGGCAAAAATTTAAATTAAAAAGTTAAAAATCAAAAGTAAAAAGGAGATCACGTGTATACATGGGTGTTTATTTACAAAAATCAGAGTTATACGGTTCGGACTGAGACAGATAACAAATATGAAGCACTAGCCAAATTGGCTGTCCATGTCTTTGAGTTGGAACCAACTTGGACGCGTCGTATTCAGAAAGCTGTCGGTCAGATGGATGCCTATCTGGAAAAAGGGCCATTGCTCGCCTAACAATAATTTCAACAATTAACCACCCTTCTTCGTTTTGTAAAACAAAACTACGAAGGGCGGTTTTCTTATTGGAAAAATTACAGTGTTAGTCGTCATTCTGGAAGTCGAGTTTGACTCGACGATAGAATCTAGATTCTATCAGTCACTTCGTTCCTTCCAGAATGACAAGGTGTTTTTTAATTCTAAGAGCCAATTCTTGTTTAGCTTGTTCAGATCAATTTTTAACTCATTATCTTTGAATTGCCAGGCAGGATTGAAGTCTAATAGTAGTTTAACTTTGGCATAATCTAATTCATCTTTGAAAGTAATTGTAATTTTAGTAATGAAATCATCTTTAACCTTTTGACGATTGGCATCAATAGCGGTGATATTACATTGTTGCGCCAAGATTTTCAACTCCAAAACACTTTTTAGATTCTTAACAGGCTGGGGATGAGGCTTTGGTAACTTGGCAAAGTGTTGTTCTAGTTCCTCTTCAGTTTCACTACTTGCTAAGAGTTGATAATATTTCAAACGACTCACCTCATCGGTTAGCCAGTCTTTAGGCAACGCAATAGTGATTGGCAAATCAATAGTTGTGTCGAGCAGGGGAGTGGGAATCAAACCAGATTTGATTTCGGCGATTGTTTGGTGGACTAGTTCATTATAAAGAGTTAGTCCGACAAGAGAGGCTTGACCATGTTGTTCTTTACCAAGAATATTACCAATGCCACGGATTTCCATATCACGCATCGCAATCTGAAAACCAGAGCCTAGAGATTCTGCTTGTTGGAGGGCCAGCAATCTTTGTTTGGCTAGACCTTTTAGTTTGTTGGCATGATAAAGAAAATAAGCATGCGCCTGGATATTGGAGCGACCAATGCGTCCTCTGATCTGGTAAAGCTGTGCTAAACCAAAGTTTTGCGCGCCATCAACAATCAAGGTGTTGACATTGGGTAGATCAAGTCCATTCGCAATGATGGTTGAACAAAGCAGAACATCTATTTTACCAGTGTCAAAATCATGCATCGTCTCAGCTATTTGTTTTGGTGGTAGTTGACCATGCACTATGGCAAAACTTATTTCTGGCATTAATTTTTTCAAATGTTTTAGTTGTGGTTCGATGGTCTCCACTTTATTATAAAGATAATAGACTTGTCCATTTCTAGCAATTTCAATGCGGATCACCTTTTTTATTAGTTCTTCGTTAAAGGCTTTAATTTGAGTTTTAATTGGTAGTCGACCAACAGGTGGCGTTGCAATGACACTGATGTCTCTCAAGTCACTGAGGCCAAGATTGAGGGTTCTAGGGATAGGTGTTGCTGAAAGAGTAAGGATGTGAGCTGAAGTTTTCAATTCTTTTAGTTTTTCTTTGTCTTTAACACCAAACTGTTGTTCTTCATCAATGATGATTAAGCCAATATCTTTGTAAATAATATCTTTTGACAATAATCGATGGGTGCCAATAATAATATTTATTTTACCCGTTGCTATTTCAGCGATAATATCATTTTGTTTTTTCTTAGCCACAAAACGAGAAAGCAAACCTATCTGGATTGGATATTTGTGGAAGCGCGTCGCAAAAGTATCATAGTGCTGTTGCACTAGGATAGTTGTTGGGCAGAGTAGGACGACTTGTTGATCATTAAGGGCGGCGCGCCACGCTGCGCGCAGAGCAATCTCTGTCTTACCAAAACCAACATCACCACAAACAAGTCTGTCCATTGGCTGAGACTTTGTTAGATCACTGAGGGTTTGCTCCAGCGCCTCACTTTGATCAGGAGTTTCTTGATAGGGGAAATCAAAGGCCAGTTTGTTTTCTTCTGCGTAGTGTGGGGGTAGAGGAGTGCCTTTGGTCATTTCTCGTCTGGCATAAAGATTGAGCAGTTCTTGAGCCAGTTTGATAATATCTTGTTTGAGTTTGCGAATGATTTGTGGCCAGGAAGAGCCTGAGCCAAGGCGGTGTATTTTTGGTTGAGCTACACCCAGATATTTGGTGATCTTGTCGGCTTGCTCTACTGGTAAATATAGTTTGTCACTAGCTAAATATTCTAAAACAAAATATTCTCTTTCAATCTCAGACACAGTTTGAATAGTCATACCAGTAAACTGGGCAATACCGTGGTCGCGGTGGACAACATAATCCTTTTTATTGATCTCTGGCCAGAAAGCCTTTTTAGCTTGTTTGATCGCTTCGGTTCTAGCTACTTTGAAAATATGCCAATCAGTAAGGTAAACAATTTTTTGCTGGTGATCAACGATGCCTGGAATAGTAAAATCGTGAAATTCTAAGATATTATCGACCGCTAGTTTCTTAGCTTGCAGTAGAGCAGTGATGGCGACTTTGTCCTGGGTGATAATGTTGATTTTGTATTGCTGCCTTTGTTGCTCGCGAAGATATTTGGCAAAGAGATTGAAGTTGCCAGCCCAACTAATGGGCTGTTCCAAAACAGGTTTGGTCAGATCTTCAGCTAAACTATTTTGGCAATAGATGGTTTGCCAGCTATAGTTTTCAATAATTTTGTTTTGTGCCAAGAGGTCTTCAGAAATAAGTAGAGCATGACGTTGATTGATCAATTTATCAAGAGATTGTTTGATCACAGAGCTTGTTGTGTAAGGAATGATAATTGTGTTTTGAAGATTTTGTTTGGTTGTTTTATCAACGATGTCCAGTGTTTGCATGCTGACAATTTTCAGGCCGTCAAACTCTATTCTAAGGGGAGAGTTCAATTGTGGAGTCCAGATGTCTAAGATGAAACCACGAACAGCCAGCAAACCTGGTTGATCAGCTTGGGTGTTTAGTTGATAGCCATGTTTATTAATTAATGTTTTTTTTAGCTCAATGATATTATATTGATCACCAAGATGAAGACTGATTAATTGTTGTTTAAAATCTTCACCATCAAGTATTTTGCTGTTGAGATTGTTCGCAGTAGTCAAACAGATCGTTTTTTTTGTATATAGTAAGTGGTAGAGTTGGAGGGGAGTTAATTTTTCTTTATCTGGCCAAACAATGATTTCATTGTCACTGATGATGGTTTGACTGCTATCACCTTTGTTGTGCAACCACCACGATAAAAGTGTTGCTACTCTTTTAATCGTAAAATCATTAGCCAGACAAAGCCAAAAGACCCCCGGATTGTTGAAGGAGGGGGGTAGTAATACTTTAGTAAATAGATTGTCTGCGCCTGAAATTGTAACTTTTTTGACACTCTTAGGCAGCTGAGTCATTAACTCCACAGGTACTACTTGACATAATATTTAATGCATGTTAATATCTTATATTAAATAAGATATTTTAACAAGTTTAGTGATTAGCCTCCTATAAACCAGCGATACTGAGTATTTTTCTTCCCTCCTAGAAACTTGCTCGCCATCAAAAGTTAAGGTTGCGGTTCTTGTAATCTCACACCTTAGCTCTGGTTTATAGGATGGTGATCATTAATGAGAAAGGTCGCTTGTGCGACTTTTTTGTCTTTAATAATCAAAATTTTACATTAACAAATAGGGAGTGAATCATGAAACAGATAGTTTTTTTGCTACCGATAATATTTTTTTTCGGTTGCCAAAAGGAGGGAGACATCATTTTCAGCATTAGCACAGAGAATGGTATTGCCAGGTATGAAGTTGGTCATGTGGAGATCACTTTTGATTTCGAAGCGATGACTGGTCAGACCATTTCTGTGACCAATGGCAATAATCGCGCTATTGGTGTGTACATCACTGACTATGAAGAAGAAAGTATCATCATTTTTTCAGACAGCTGGATTGGCGGACTAGATTCACAATCCCAGGAAGCTGTTTTTGATGAAGATGAAGTGCTGCGCGTGCGCGTGGTTGTTTACCGTAGTTTTGGTGGCGCCATTCAAACATTTATCCAAAATTTGACCAATAATTTTTGGGAAGATTTGAATGATACTTGGATTGAACACGAATATGATGAATTGATTCTGTTAACCGTGGACTAAGAGAAGGAGACTAAATGAATGATTTTTGGAGAGTAATAATTGCTATTATTGTTTTGGTGATTATTTTCAAGTTGGTACGAATAATATTGTTCATACCGATTGGTGTTGTTCTGGCCGTGCTGGTAGGGATTTATTTTTACCACAAATATTCCAAGGGATAACCTCAAGCCTATATTAAAAAAAACCACCCTGAGCAAAGTCGAAGGGTGGTTTTATTAATATTATACAGGAAACCCTGCCAGTAGGAAGGCTTTAGAAGCTAAAGCCTGACGGATGGCAGGGATGAATGGTTTAACATACTGCAAGTATGTTA
>PFMC01000038.1 GCA_002785295.1 Candidatus Komeilibacteria bacterium CG_4_10_14_0_8_um_filter_37_78 | reverse complement strand
TGTCATACGAAGATTAAGTTGATTAAAAGAGTGAGCTATGGTTTTAGAAACATTGATACTTATATTGCTAAAATGATACTAGCCTTTTTGCCACTAATTTGGATACTAAACTATCACACTAGTTGACGGAGAGCCCACCACAATCACTAATTTGAGTACACGATTCACCACTAACTCCTTGACCACCACCACATTTATTGGAGACGCATGTTAATCCAGAAACACATTCAGTGGTGACAGAACAATCTGATCCCTTAGTGCCCAAGGAACATTGATAGTCCCAAAAAGTCTCACAGTAGAATTTATTAACAGGCGCTGCTGGATGTTGTGAATCCCCTTCTTTATTATAATAAAACCAACACTTAGGATCATCATTACCACTTTCATTACAATCTCTTTCTAAAACACTTCTACACCTACCATTACTATTGGTATAAGGAAATTCCAAATAATTACTACCCCAATAACACAAACCTTGAGGCAGGCCACAAGATACTTGAATCACAAAATCAACACATATTTCTGGCTTTGATTTTTTTTCGTCAAATTTCTTAATATCTTCAGCATCCAAACTATTAAAATCAGCACAAGTCCGTACATAACCCTTGTCACCAATAGCCGGACATGACAATTTAATTTCTGGTTCTGGCACAACTAAATCTCTCAAAACAACCAAATCTGGATTGATTGTGTATAATAAAATATATGATCCTAAAGCCAAAATTAACCCCATTGTCGCACTAATCATGGTGGCTTTTGCCCCCTGAACTCTATCCTTGCTACCAGCGGCAAAGATGTATTTGAAACCTCCCCACATGATCATCACCACTGCCAGGATTGAAACAAGACCCACACCATACTGATAAACTGCTTTGATATATTTACCCAAAGTGTCTTCTTTAATGACAATCTGACTACCCACTTGAAATTCACTATTTGGAATAGTAGTCTGAGGTACAAAGTTTATCCCACCACTTGCACTTCTTGCCTCTACCACACTGACCATGGAAAGTGATAAAACAATACTGAGGAGCGCGATTATTATAATTTTTTTGTTAAAAATTTTCATCATATTTATAAATCAATTTGTTGTAAATAACCTGTGTTCTGATCAACAAAATAAAGTGTACTACCATCTTCGGACAAACTCAAATTTGTTGCGCTCACTGCTTCATCGTCATTCAAAACACCAATCATCCGCTTAGTGCCAGTCAATAAATTTATTTCATAAAAATCATCAGCAATGCCTTCAGTCAATTCTGGAAATATTCCAGCCAACTCCGGCATACTTGATGGTACTGCACAATAGATCCTCTGTGAATCATTGGTAAAAGTACACTTATTGGACCAAGTATTGAGGTTCAAAGAAACATTGTATGATCCTGTCCAATCACCACCCATATCCGCTAAATTCAATGTTGGACGATAACCACTAGTAGAATCATAAACACTATACATGATAAAGTCACCCTCCTCTGACCACTGACTCTCAAAACCTCGACCCTCAACAATTAAAGATTTGATATTACCACCTGATTGACCAATAGGAAAAACCTCTTGCCTTTCAAAGTCTATCCCCTCACGATAAGTAGCCACGATCTCACCTGCTGGTGACCAATCAATCTGCACATCTTTTTCTTTATCACCCAAGTGTTCTACAAAGCTCAGTCCTGAACCATCATAATTACTAACGACAATCCAATTATTATCTGGCTGATCAGTGACCACCTTAGCAGCGATCCTCTGATTTGTATTGTCAAAAGAAAAATCTTTCATTTCTTTGGGTAAAGAAATTTGTTTTTTGGTTTTAAAATCATAAACAATGTTATAGCCATCTGGATATTCCAGAACTACCCGATCACCATTATTGGACCAAGTGACATTATCGACATCATGAAAAACCTTATCACTGATTTCGCGAGATTGACCATTGAGATACTGATAAAATTTACCAGTTCCTTTATTATAATAATTCAATGACCCGCCACTACTCATTGCTACTCCCAGGACTTCTTCTTGAGTCAAAGCAATAGCGTTTTTGACAAGACTAGCCTCACTCCTGATTGCTGGTAAATTTGTACCTCCGGTTGATCCTCCTTGATCAAGTTCGTCCGGCATGATCAGACGATCACCTCCTTCACCAACTATTGGCAAACCAGTGATCGAATCAATGATCACTTGCTCATCCTCGACTAGTGGTGAAGATTTAAAAAACAAAGTGAAAATAGCCCAGGCTAAAAAAATGACCACTACAATAAAGCCCACCACAATTGCTATTTTTTTTATTCTTTGATTGATTTCCATTTATGTAAAATCAAGTGTTATTAATTTTATGATCGCTACTAATACTATTAAAATTGTTAAGATGGATAGAAATTGAATAAAAAAAGCTAACCACACCAATAAACTAGTTAAAATGCCAACATCTAAAGAAACACCTTTAAGCTTCATCTGAAATATCTTAACACCCCACCAAACTATAAATGCAATTGCCCCTGAAATTATTCCAACAATTGGTACACAACCAGATATCGCCAGCTTCTTCAGCTGCCTTCCTAAACCACTTTTTTCTGCCAAATCAGCTATTGCGGTCTGTGATTTTTTTTTTGCCTGTTCTACTAAATCGTTGGGATCAAATTCTGGCATTATCAGTTTAAAGTTATATTATTAATCAGCCAAGCATCATTAACTTTAATCATTTGTACTTGGTATGACAAATAATTTATCCGTCTATCATTACCAATACTCTCTTCCAATTGCACATCTTGTCTAATCCGATAATCACTATCATCTTCACTAATAGCTTCCTGAGTGATCACCCGTGCACTGACACCATAAAACTGCTCAACTGAATACTGACTCTGCAGATTGGCTAACTCTTGCTGCGACTCTTGCCACATACTAGAGGTCATTTGACTCCGCAAAATATTCAGATTTTCACCCCAATTTTGATTGGAATAGCTGAAATATCTTTCTGTAAAATTCTTAGCTGCAACTTCAGCCGAAGATAATCCACGAACAACTCCTTGATTGACTTGCCCACCATTGATGCTACTAGAATCATAAACAACCGGCTGATCAATCTGCGATCCTTCGTCCTGTTGCGATCTATTAACCCAAACCAAAACCAAGACAATAATTATCAACAAAATAATTGAGCCACCGATAATATAAATTTGTCGTCTTGTTAAATACATTTTTTTTGATCAATATTTAAAATACTAGCTATTTTTTGCTTGTTCATTGGCAAATTCTTTTTTCGCCTCTTCTATTTCCAATAATTGTTTGGGATCAGATGTGATGATCTGATCTTCAGCATAAGAAGCGACAACCTGAATAGCTGCGTGCTTATTGCCAGCAAAGAAAATACCCGTGCCCACTCCACTCTCCAAGAGCAAATACTTCTCCCCTTCAGTTAAAGCAAAGGTTTTTTTAACGACATCAATCGATGCTGGCGACTGACGCATCAATAGTTGCATTGCCGAGTTCGTAACAATTGCTCGACCATATTTATTATTCAAAAAATCGCTGACATCTTGGGTGATGGTTGTCACACCGAGATAATACTTACGACATCTCTTCACAAGGGCAAAGATAAACTTTGCTGAGTCATCCCTCTGCATCAACCACCACGCCTCATCAATCACTAAAATTCTTTTTTTCATCTTAGAGCGGACAACATTCCAAATATAATTAACAATCGTATAGACACCGGCTGGTCTCAACTCATCTTCCAAATCACGTACTGAAAAGACCACCAATTGATTATCAAGATCAACATTAGTCTGATTATTAACCAAACCAGAAAAAGTGCCTTCTGTATATTTCTTCAATCTTAAAGCCAAATCTTCACCACCTTCCATCCCCGACAAAATCTGCTCCAGATCGCTCAGTACTGGTGGTTCAATATTAGTTAAATCACTTTCTGGGCCAATATCCTTTTTAGCATAAGTTTCGAAAATCGCTCGGTCAATCAAAGAATCTTCCTGATGAGTAAACTCGCCCAACATCAAACGTAACAAACCCTTGATTGTGATAATAGCACTACGAATGATATCTGCTGGTCTGGTATTTCCGGCTAAACCACGTGGCAAATCAAAAGGATTAATTTTACTTTCAGAATTTAAGGAAATATCAATAAAAGTACCGTTAACCGCTTCCGCTAAATATTTGTACTCACTCTCTGGATCGATAATGATCACTTCTGTGCCCATCATCAGACTACGTAACACTTCCAGTTTGACAGCATAGCTTTTACCAGCGCCAGAAGTTGCAAAGACACAAGTATTAGCATTTTGTAAAGAAAAACGATCGAAAATTATCAAACTATTATTGTGACGATTAATACCATAAAGAACTCCATTGTCTGAAGTTAAGTCTGAAGAAATAAAAGGGAAAGAAGCTGCAATTGGTGATGAATTCATATTACTAGAGATCATCAATTCATCATTACCTGCTGGCAAAGTAGAATTAAATCCTTGCTCAGATTGATACAATGCTCTCTTGGTAAAGACCAATTTTGAACCAATGATCGATTCAACTTTATTACTGATTTTATCAAGTTCCTCTTCACTATTAGCATAAACAGATATATAGACAGCAAATTGAAAAAATTTCTCAATTCCCTGAGTCAAATCATCGCGCAATCCTTCAATATCCTGCAACGCTGTTTCTTTGACTGGATCACGTGGTGCTCCTTTTTCATTATCTGACATTATCTCTGCTTGTAAAACACCCACTTTCTTCTTGAGCTGTTTTAAAATATTACTCGATTGCACTGGGTAAAAATACATAGAAACATCGAGTGGTGCATTGAGATTAATAATCGGTACAAACCAACCTAAAGAAATATATCTAGGATAAGTGATGACGAAAATAGTACGTACATATTTCTGGCCCACTCTCAAAAAATCACTTTCCACCTTCATGCTGGATGGTGCGATCAATTGATTGACCGTAGTCACACCTTCACGGAATACCTTTTCCGCTTCAAGCATTTTTTTAGTCTGCAAATCCTGTTGCTCATCTTTCTGATCAACTTTCTGATCAACCCGTTTCTTACCAGGCTTTGATGACTGTTTACTAAATTGTATATTGTCTACTTTGATCATCAATCCATTTCTAATTGTAAATCATTAATGTCCTTCATTCTTTCAAATTCTGACGTGACAGGATTATAGCTATTGTAAAATAATTCTATCAGACTTTGTGTATCCAAACGCAGGACTCCCAGACCCATTGATTGCAAACCAGTCTCAACAACTGCTACTCTACGCTCCAATTCACTCTTATATTCGTCAAAAGTCTTTTTATTCATCGTTAACACATTGCCAGGAGAAAAAACTTCACTAAATCTATTTAGGAAAGTCTTCTTTTGACTACCAGACCTTCTTTTTGATCCAGGTTCATAAGGCACAATCAGATAAAACTTCTTACTCATGATTTCGCCAATGGTTAATAGTTCTACGATAAATTTTTTATAAGAGTCTAGCTGTATCTTCAATAGTTCATTATCTATGGCCTTAGCTCGCTCATCCAGTCTCTGAACATAATTATCAATGTCCAGCTTTCTTGATTGCATCGAAATCTGGATAGGAAAATCTAGAGAGTTGATTAAAGAAATATAACCTTGGACAATACTCTGCTGTTCATCCTCGCCTTTCAAAGCAAAATTGACAGCGGAAACCATCAAGACAGCGCGCAAACCTTGATTCTTAAAAACTAAAACATCGTCACGAATATTGGATAAAAATAAATACTTCTGAGTTGATGCTATTTTCTTACTTTTAGACTTTTTATTCTTCATTGTCTTGATTGGTGATTCTTTCTCCTTGATAAACACCACCCGTATCAATGATCAAAGATAGCTCTGACAATCTTGAGGATGGCAATTTTTTTCTAATTGAAACATCGTCTGTATTTTCTACAAGCACTACTTTTTCTGGCATTTCTGTCTGCACCACAACTTCTCGTCGCCAGATCCTTTGTGCTGGTAATTTCAGCGTGCTAATATAATTTAACAAGAAAACGTAAAACGGAGCTCCATTCACTTTAACAAAACCAAAGAGCCCAACTCCGATAGCGATGATGATCGCTTCCACAATGAACAAACTAAAGTCTGAGAAACGATAGGCAAAAAAAGCAATCATTGCTCCAACCAAAGCAATAATAAACTGCCTTGTCGTAATCGGCCCGAATATTTTACTCTCAACATCAATAAATTGTGGGACTACATATTTATTCATTTTAAAATCTCAATTTTTTATTAAGATCAGAAATTGCTGCAAACTCTTCGGCTGTCAAAGTTTCCTGTCCTGTATTTGTCTCTCGATTGATAATGGTTTCTACTGACAATCCCTCTTCCAGACTCATCCGACCTAGTTTGACATACAAATTGTAAACCGGACTCCCCTGCCATGCCTGGATAATGCCGAGCTTTTTTTGCAGTGATCCATCAGATAAACTATCGACCCGACGCAATATTTTTTCAGTAGTTTGACTAGCAGTTGTACCCAAACGACGAAAAACCTTTAGGCTCAATTGACGCAATTCTTCTACTGGCCCAACTAACTTATTAAAGCGCTTTACTTCTTCGATTGGTATCTTTCCTGAAGAAAGTGCTTGTGATCTTTTCTTGAAAGAGAAAAACTTTCTCGGTTCTTCTATCTCCTCTTTTTTTACTACCATTTCCCCAATATCACCCTTATTCATACTGTTTTGTACTGATTCTTTCGCCTCAATTTGTGCTTGTCTGATCTGCTGTTGAACTTGGGGAAGGGCTTTCATTTTTTCACCCTCGATTTCCATACTGACCACCTCACCATGATTGCTCTTGATCTTGATCTCAATCTCTTTAATCACAGCTACTAACTGATCAATCTGTGAAATTCTCAGACTTGATTGTTTCTGAAACCAATCTTGTTGTAGATTTCTTCGGACATCAACTATTTGTCTAGCGCCACGAAAATATGATAATAAAAGTTTATTAAACCGGTTTAGGCTTTCTTCTGTCAGTTGCAAACTAAACTGTTCTTTCAACCTCTCAACTATCTTTTCTAGGCTATATTTCCTGATTTCGATCCTTAAAGCAGGGGCTGGTGGTGCCAATCTTGGTTCTTCCATGCCCGTATCAAGCATTGCTGATTGTTCAGTAAAACCTCCTGTACTATGAAATTTACTAGCCTGTTCAGCTAGCCATTTTTGATAGTTAATTAACTTCCCTGACTGCCAAATCTTGATCTTGCCGTCCTTGTCTTTAACTGCATACTCTTTAACTATAAAATCACTCATAAAAATTGTCTAATTCTTATAAATTATAACATAATTATTATTTAGTGACAACGTTATTGGGCTCTATAATAATTAGTGTGGTGGAAAACCTAAAAGCAGTGGTAAGATTAGCCTAAAATGAGAGTTTCTCAACTCATAGCTAAAAA
>PFMC01000030.1 GCA_002785295.1 Candidatus Komeilibacteria bacterium CG_4_10_14_0_8_um_filter_37_78 | reverse complement strand
ATTAACTCCAGACCGAGAAAAAGACTTGGCTGGAAGACCCCTTATGAGGTATTCTATGAAAAGACAGGTGTTGCACTTCGAGTTTGAATGTACCGACAAAGGTCTTGACAGATAAGTTAATATATGATAACTTTATCTAATCATAGAACTTTGTAATAACAATTATATGAAGGAACAAATAATAATGCCTAATCCAAAAAAGAATAAGGGTATTGCAATTGAGCTAATTAAGAAAGACATGGCTGCGGGCAAAAGTTTTGTCACCGGTGTTGAAATGTCTCCAATCTGGAAACAGGAAAAAGAAGATGCCATAAAAAAATTGTTATCCGGAGAACACGGTAATAAAGTTGAGTTCTCAGGAGTAAGCAAATCTTTTTATGTAACCACAGAGGAACCGAGCGATACGAGCAATATTCTTGAAACGATTGAAAGAGATGATCAAGTAATATACTTGGTTGTTGAGGAGCTTATTTGATTTTCATTAATATTAACAAAACCCCACTTAGGAATGAGTAGGGTTTTTATTTTTCTTAATTTATTCAGTCTTTGGTGGTTCTTTTAATGCCTGTTCTGTTTTATCATGAGTTTTGCTAAAGGCTTCCTCTAGTGAGGTGATGCCTTCACTAGCTTTTAATAAGCCATCTTGGATCATAGTAACCATGCCTTGTTGGACAGCAATTCTCTCAGCATCATACTCAGAAACATTACCGGCTAAGATCATTTTCTCTATCTCTTCATTCATCGTAAATATCTCATAAACTCCAATTCGTCCTTTGTAGCCATTGTGGCATTGATCACAACCAATGGCTTCATAAAATTCAAGAGCATCTATTTTTTCTGGTGTTAACTGTTCACCAGATTGTTCAGGTAGTTTAGCTAAAATATTTTTTACCTTGGTTAAGGTTTCTTCATCTGGCGTGTATTTCTTTTTGCAGTTTGAACATAGTCGGCGAACTAGTCTCTGTCCAATGACAGCATTGATTGCTGGTGCTAGTAAGAAAGATTTAACGCCCATAGCTAAAAAGCGGGGAATGGCACCAGCAGCTGAATTGGTATGAATAGTGGAGACCATCAAGTGACCAGTCAAAGCAGCATTGATCGCTACGTCAGCAGTTTCTAAATCACGGATCTCACCAACCATCACAATGTCAGGATCTTGCCTGAGGATGGATTTTAAACCATCAGAAAAAGTATAACCCTTACTATTATCTATTTGACTTTGATTAATACCTTCAAGTTTATACTCAATTGGATTTTCTAAAGTGATGATTTTAGTTTTTTCATCATTCAACTTATTTAAAATAGCATAGAGCGTGGTGGTCTTACCTGAACCGGTCGGACCCGTAGCGACGATCATACCATTCGGTCGTTTGATATTATATTCCAAATTTTGGAAAGATTTACCACGTAGACCAAGCTCTTCAAACTGTAGACCTACTGAGGAGGAGTGCAACAAGCGCATCGCAATCGATTCGCCAGAGAAGGTAGGGATGGTGGAAACACGGACATCAATTTTTGACTTGCTTAAAAAGATGGTAAACCTGCCATCCTGAGGCTTGGTGGTCAGATTAAGTTTTAATCCGGCTAAGAGCTTTACTCTAGAAGCAATTTTTTGCCACAGATCTTTGGGGATGGTGGCAATCGTGGTTAATTCTCCATCAATACGTAGTCTTAGTTTGACATCATTTTCCTCTGCTTCAATATGAATATCTGAGGTGTCAAACTTTAAAGCAGAAGCAATGATCAAGGTGATGATTTCTGTTGTTGGTACCTGGGTTAATTTATTTTTTAAATCATTGAGTGTGCTGACTTCTTTTTTCATTCTCTCTAAATCATCTTCTGTGACACGAATATCAGTTTGTGTTTCTCTGATCTTTGGTACTTTGTCATAAGCCCTGATGACCTCTTTTAGGCTAGCAGGAGTGATTTGATAAAGTTGGTAGCTAACATTATGAGCGGTTGCTATCTTTTGACAGTAAGTGATTACTTCTTCAGCAGCCGGGTTGATAGTTCCAAATTTACAAGTAGAGCCATTGTAAAAAAAGCAAACTACTTGTTTGGCTAGCGCATCTTCTTTGGGGATCAAAGCAATAGCATCAGCTGAAATTATCAAGCCGCGTAAATTGATATAACCTAGGCCTTGAGCTCTGGCGGTAATTTCGGTTTCTAACTCTCTATCATCTTGGTTGATCGAGCTCAATTTTTTATTCAAAGCATCAGCAGTTTCATCTGAGGAAACGTTTAAGTGTGGATTATTGAAATCATCATTCATGAGAGTTTTTTAGATATTTACTTATCTAGGATACTACAAAATAGGTTAAAATTCAAAATTGAAAAGGTAAAGTTAATAAGAATATAAAAACCAACCCCGCTAAGCGGGGTTGGTAAAATAAGGTTTATTTTTTTCTAGCTAGGTGAGCAGCAATCCAGCGTACAATCTTGGGGAAGGCAGTTCCAGCATTGAGCTTGATAAAGAGTAATGTCCAAGCAGTATTTTGCCAAGCCGCAAAGACAGCAGCTGCAAAAAAGAAAAGCAAGGCCACGAGACCCATGCCGACACGAGTAATAATATAAAAAGTAGCAGCTGAGCCAGAAGTTAGTCCAGCAACAATCAGTGGTGAGATAATATACATTGCCACAAAGCTTAGTATAAAGGCGAGAGCAATGTTGATCACTAGGACAATCAAGGCCATCTCTAAACTGATTAACCAATTGGCAGTAAATAGTTTCCAACCATTTTTAAAGGCTGTCCACATTTTCTGTTTTTCCAAAACAACATAATTGACAGCATACTTGGTGACAAAACTAATAATGATAATAAATGGGACAAAGATGACAGTAGCGATAATATTGGTAAAAGTTACCCAGCCATTATTAATCGCCATCATAGTAATGATCAAGGGGCTAATCAATAGAGTGAAGAGAACAAAATTAATAACCTTGGCTAACAGATTGAGACCAAAAGCAGACCAAAAGAATTTGATACCATTGGTGCAGTTTTGGATGATCTTAACACTCTTGTTTTTGTAGGCTTGCGCAGCAGATTCAATGATTGTAATTTGGGAGACAGTAGCGAGCCAAGCAAGAATAATAATGATCACAAGGCAGAGTAATATCGATAAAAGAGTGGTCAAGATGCTAATGGCTGGTAATTGCCATAAGGCGGTCCAGGCCTGACTATATAAAGCAAAGTTACTAACCATTGATTGAAACATCTCTGGTTGGTTTTGGACTTTATCCAATTGATTGAAGAGGGCTTGATATTCAGCAGCATTGCCTAGCAAGGCAGCGAATAAACCAAATAACCAAAAAGTTTTATACTTGATGATAATATCCCAAGAATTTTTGATGATAGTTCGATAGAGAGATGACATAGCTTCCTCCTTTATTAGTAATAATAACTGTTTATATTATACTAATTTTTTTAGCTGGTGAAAAGGGCTGAGAAATCATCCTTCTCTATTGTTTCTTTTTCTAAGAGTTGATTTGCTATTTTATCTAAGCTGTCTCGATGTTTTGTTATTAGGTCAAGCGCTGTTTTGGCAGCAGTAGAGATCATTGAAGACACTTCTTGATCGATCTTTTCAGCTGTTGCTTCACTATAATCTCGTTGTTTATGAATCTCATTACCAAGAAAAATCATTTCTTCATGTTCGCCAAAGGTTCGTGGACCCATTTTTTCACTCATCCCATATTGCATGATCAAATTTTCAGCTAGCTTTGTTGCTCTTTGTAAGTCATTACTAGCACCAGTAGTGACTTCGCCAAAGACTTTTTTTTCGGCAGTATGCCCGCCGAGTAAAACAGCAAGTTCAGCTAGAAAGTCAGAATAGGAATGTAAATGCTTGTCTTCGAGCGGTAGTTTCATGGTATAGCCAGCAGCTCTTCCACGTGAAATGATTGAAACTTTATGAACTGGATCAGCTTCTGGTATCAGATGAGCGAGCAAAGCATGACCCGCTTCGTGATAGGCAGTAATCTTTTTTTCTTTATCTGATAAGATATGACTTTTTCTTTCAGGGCCAATAGTTACTTTTTCCAAAGCTTCTAAAACATCTTCCATGATGATCTGTTTGCGGTTATTACGAGCTGTTAGGATGGCTGCTTCATTTAAAATATTGGCTAGGTCAGCGCCAGAAAGTCCAGGAGTTCTTTGGGCAATAGTCTTTAGATCAACATTTTCAGTAAAAGGTTTTGTTTTAGCATGAATATCGAGGATTGCTTGGCGGTCATTGATGTCTGGCAAGTCAATAATCACTTGGCGATCAAAACGTCCAGGTCTTAGCAAAGCAGGGTCGAGGACATCTGGTCTATTGGTAGCAGCTAAAACAATGACATTGGTACTTTGTTCAAAACCATCCATTTCAACCAAAATTTGATTGAGGGTTTGTTCTCTTTCATCATGAGAGCCACCGAGTCCAGCACCACGTCTGCGACCAACTGCATCAATTTCATCAATGAAAATAATACAAGGTGACATTTTTTTAGCTTTCTTAAAGAGATCACGAACACGAGAAGCACCAACACCAACAAACATCTCAACAAACTCTGAACCAGAGATGTGGAAAAAAGGTACTTTTGCTTCACCAGCAACGGCTCTAGCCAGTAGTGTTTTACCAGTACCAGGAGAGCCAAGTAGTAAAATACCTTTCGGTATCTTAGCACCAAGGTTGATGTATTTGCTAGGATATTTCAAGAAGTCAACAACCTCGCTGAGTTCTTGCTTGGCTTCTGTAGAACCAGCAACGTCAGCAAAAGTGACTTTGCTTTTTCCTAAAGGGTTTATTTTAGCGCCAGATTGTCCAAAAGACATCGCTCTATTATTGGAGCCCTGTACTTGTCGGAACATAAAAAAGATGAAAACACCAATAAACAAGATTGGTAGCAGTATTGGAATGACAGTTGTCAGCCAGATATTATGTTCTGTATCAGTCTCGATATTAAGCGTAATGTTTTGCAGCTTCGAGGTTTCTAGGCCATAGTTGCGTAAGGTAGTCGTTAGTGACTCGCCAATTTCTTTTTGGGAGACTTTTTCGCTGCCGTCTTTCAAAATAATATTTAATTTTTCACCATCAATATTGATGGTATTTATTTTTTCTTCATTTAGATAGTCAACTAGTTGATTGAGAGATATTTTTTCCAACTCAACTTGACTAGTATTGTAAAGACTAAAAAAAGAAGCAATAAAAATAAAGACCAAAATAAAGATTAGAAAATTTTTAGTAAGATTATTTTTTTTCATTTTCATGTGATAAGAATTATTTTTTACTTAGATTCAGCTGTTCCTTTTTCTTCAATCACAGTGGCTTCTGACGTCTCTTCTGGAACCTCCTCTGTAGGAGCTTCTTTGTTAGTTTGTGGTTCCTCTTTCACTTCCTGGTCATCTGTGGTTTCGGTCTCGACTACAGCTTCTTTTTATTCTTTACCATCTTTGGCCTTGTCTTCTGCCTTGGCACTAGCTTTCTTTTTAATATTCTTTGTCTGGGTTAGGGTCAGGCCAAGTCGATGATTGGCTGGTTCAATAGAAATAATTTCAAAATCATAGTTATTGCCTATTTCTAAAACTTCGCTTAAATCTTCAACACTTTCATCAGCTAACTCTGAAACATGAGCTAAACCATGGATATCGCTGTCTAGTTCGACAAAAGCACCAAAAGGATTTACTTTCAGTATTTTACCATTAACAATTTGGCCGACTTTGTATCTCTTTTCAACATCGTGCCAGGGATCAGTTTTTAGCTTTTTGATAGAAAGGGAGATCTTGGAATTCTCAACAGAAATAATTTCCGCTTTGATTTTGTCACCGACATGAATGATGTCTCGCGGATCATCAATTCTTTGCCAGGCTAGTTCAGAAATATGTACCAAGCCTTCAAGACCATCACCGAATTCTACAAAAGCACCAAAATCGACAACACCAGTAACGATGCCATCAACCTGATCACCAACTTTATATTTGGAGATAGCAGCACCTTGCTTTTCTTCCCAAGCAGCTTTCTCAGAAACAATAAGTTTTTCTTCGCCTTCTTCAACGCCAATAACTTTGACTTTGAATTCTTGATTAACGAAGTCTTTAAGGTGAGATAATATTTTATTCTTGTCACCACCATCAATACGAGGGTAGTGTTCAGTAGTTAATTGAGAGACTGGTAAAAAGCCAATGACATTACCTACTTTTATCATTAGTCCGCCTTTATTGGCGTCAATAATTTTTGCTTTGATGATTTCGCCAGTTTTTTGTAAATCTTCTAATTTTTCCCAAGCTTTCTGATGTCCAGCAAAACGGAAAGAAAGTTCTACTAAACCATTTTCATTATCCAGGTCAACAACAGTTGCTGAGGCCTTGTCACCGGGTTTGAGATTATCTAAATCTCCTGACTCATCTTGAATTTCTTTGCCACGCACAATGCCTGTGGTGACGCCGTTGATATCTAATTGAATTTCATTTTTTCCAACATAAATGACTGTTCCTTCAACCAAATCACCAACTTGTGGGATATTAATTGCATTTTCTTCTTGCTCCAAGAGAGCAGCCATTTTTGAATTTGTTTTTGTTTCTTCTGTTAATTGATTAGACATTAGTTTATTAGAATTTAACCTAAAAACCTAGGTTTTTAAGCTCCCCGGCAAATTGATCAGGGAAAATGTGATTAATTAAATTTGCTCCAAGAAGCTTACAATATTTTTTGATTTTTGGCAAGGGTTATTTCAACCCCCGGGTTGGTCAACCCGGAGGGTCGGAGATTGACAACCTGGGTGAAATCAGGTTAGATATAGGTAATCAACAGTCATCCTACACCGCGTTACACGCGGTTACGGATGACAGAGGAGGAGAGAAATGATTATTAAAAATGTTAGTATTGATTTGGATGAGACAGTTATGCCATTCATCCCAGGCTATCTTATTTTTCGAAATGGTCGCCACCAGACAAGATGGCGTTCGGAGCATATTATTGATTATGCTTTTTGTAATGTGTTTAATAATCATCCGGGTGATAACACAGTTGATGTGGTTGATTATGAAAACTCAGATTGGTATTGGCAATGTACTAAGCCTTTCCCTGGTGCCGTGAGAACCATTCAAAGATTGGCTAGAGAAGGTTATCATTTATTTGGTAATACTTCTCGGCAATGGCAAGCCAGTGGTGTGACCTTAGCTTTTTTGAAAGCACATTTCAAATCACTAAAGTATTTTACAGACTTTGGCTTTGGTAATCGCTATCCGCTCAATACTGGCGAGTCTTATGTTTCTAAGATTGAGTTTTGCGATAGATTTGGGGCGAACTTACACATTGATGATTCCTTAAGTGAAGCTTTTTTTATGGCTAGCCTCGGTATGACAGTGATCTTGTTTGATTATCAAGGTAAGACAGCTTGGAATCAGCGTGACAATTTACCACCCAATATTATTCGGGCGAAAAGCTGGCTAGAAGTCTATCAAACTATCAATCGTGGCTCTCCGTCAACTAGTGTGATAGTTTAGTATCCAAATTAGTGGCAAAAAGGCTAGTGTCATTTTAGCAATATAAGTATCAATGTTTCTAAA
>PFMC01000032.1 GCA_002785295.1 Candidatus Komeilibacteria bacterium CG_4_10_14_0_8_um_filter_37_78 | reverse complement strand
TATATTCGTAAATTTGTAACTAATTCGTAATTTGTAACCTTATCTAAATTAATATATTCGTAAATTTGTAACTAATTCGTAATTTGTAACCTTATGTACAAAATCATCAAAGCCATTCTCGATTTTATTTTCCCAACGCAATGCTTAAATTGCCAAACACCTGGTCAATATTTATGTCCAACATGCTTAGCCCAAGTAAAACTGAGATGTCAAAGACAATGTCCTCTCTGCAATCAAGAGCAACAGGACACTGCTATCTGTCAAAATTGTCGATCACAAACTCGTCTTGATAATATTATCATTTGCGCTGACTATGAAAATGAAATATTGCAAAATACAATCCATGCCTTTAAGTACAACAATGTCAAAAGTCTTTCTGCACCATTGGCTCAATTAATGATTAGGACTTATCAGTTAACTACTCCCTTGGCAAATCCTCTAATCATCCCCACCCCCCTCCATCGTAAAAGAGAATTAGAAAGAGGTTTCAATCAAAGCGAATTATTAGCAAAAGTTTTTGCTCAAAAATTTAATTGCCAGATTAATACAAAAATATTATATCGTCAAAAAAATAATTCCCACCAAGCAGATCTCAATAAAAAAGAAAGGCTAGTTAATATTAAAGATTGCTTTGTGATCAAAGATGCAGAACAAATAAAAAACAAAAACATCATCCTGATCGATGATGTCATTACCACGGGTGCCACTTTGAATGAACAAGCCAAATTATTACAAGCCGCGGGCGCTAAAAAAATTTGGGCTATTGTCCTGGCTAAAAACTAACATAAAAAGGGAAACCCCCGGCATAGCCGGGGGAATTTAATGGTTCACTATAAACCAAGTTCCTCCTCAATTTTTTCTTGTTTTGCTCGATCCTCCTCAACCTACTCTTGCCAATCACTCCTTTGCAAGAAGTGATCTCTTTTCTGCCGTTTCAATCTAAAAATCAAATAATAAACCATTATTATTACACAAATGAAGAATAAATACTGTAATGCAATAGTTTCATTATTTGGATCATTAAACTTTTCAACAAAAAGAGAGAAGCAGACAAGTGGCATTGTAATAGACATGAGAACAAAACTCAATGCTACATCTAACCATCTATGCGGGTAAATAAAGCGAACATAGAACGTTTTGCGCATTGACTTCCTCCTTTTTTGTACTTTTTGTTTACAATGCGAACTTATCATTAATTGAAAGATATGTCAAGTTTCTTGATTTTTAGACTGTTTTTGCTATACTGGCAACACATATCATGGAGAGATTAATTGTATATCGCGCCTAATAATTTATCTCAATATATGTATTTTGTTTATATTTTACAACTGAATAATAACAACCTATATAAAGGATATACAAATGATCTAAATAGAAGAATTAACGAACACAAGACTGGTAAAGTAAAATCAACCTCAAATCATAGACCTCTAAAACTAATCCACTACGAAGTATATTCTTTAGCATCTGATGCGCTCCGTAGAGAAAAATTTCTAAAAACAACTGAGGGAATTAGACTATTAAAACAACAGCTTAGGGATGTGATAAAATATAGATAAGCATGGTGGGATGGCTGAGTGGTCGAAGGCGCTTGCTTGGAGTGCAAGTGGTCGAGAAATCGTCCCCTGGGTTCGAATCCCAGTCCCACC
>PFMC01000052.1 GCA_002785295.1 Candidatus Komeilibacteria bacterium CG_4_10_14_0_8_um_filter_37_78 | reverse complement strand
AGAGTGAGCTATGGTTTTAGAAACATTGATACTTATATTGCTAAAATGACACTAGCCTTTTTGCCACTAATTTGGATACTAAACTATCATACTAGTTGACGGAGAGCCGATTTTCAATTTTTACCAATAAACTAAGAATAACGACATACTGACCAATAACTTATCCACTGCACAGAAAAGAGACTCAGTTGCTTAATAACAACTAAGTCTCTTACTCTTTTCTATTTCATATAGATCACCTTTTTATTACCGATGATATTATTCTGAGACTGAACTACCGCGAAATACACACCACTAGGTACAGCACTGCCACTATCACTGACACCATCCCAGATAGTCTGATATTCACCTTCTATCAGCCGATCTTGCATTAAAATGGCTACTTTCCTACCCCGAATATCATAAACAATCAAATCAACAGTCAATGGACTTTCTGTTTGAAATGAAATGCTGACATTACTATTGAAGGGATTGGGAAAACTATCAACTACAACTTTGGGAGGGAGATCAATAGCACGATGCGTCTGATAAGGACGATGCTCAAGCTTGATAGCATCAGCAGCGATTTCTAAATTACTTGAACTACCACCAAAAGTACTTAGTTCAATATAATTATCATCATTGACATCAAACGGATGAATCCCGAGCGATACCCATTCATTACTGTATACAGCCCCATCAATCTCAATCACTGGATCATTACTGGCACTAGCATTAATCACATAATTGCCAATCCCCAGATAATGATAGTTTGATACCCAGACAAAGACTTCATAAAAACCACTATCTACAATCTCTAGATACCAACGAGCTATTGCCTCCTGATTATCCTCTACTACATAGAGTAGATTATTATAACCAAGAACTGGATCGCAATCATCTCCATAACAAAACGGCTCATAACCTGTGATCTGATTCCAATTATCTGTCAATCGTTCAAAACGCGTTACTTCATCTACCCACTGATCATAAGTATGACAGTAAATAGCAAAGTAATTGTCCAAGAATCTATTATTGGCAATAAATTCCATGGCATCACACTTCTGTTCTGGTATTGGATCATAGTAAGCATGGCCCCAAGGATAGGGATCATCATAATCAAGTTCTTGCCAACATTCCAGATGAAGATGAGGAGAAAAGCCAAAGTTTCCAATCGTACCAATCTCCCAACCTCTTTGCACTATTGTTTCACCAGGCACTATTCTATCTTCGCTTAAATAACCACTGGGAGTCAAAATATTAATATCCCCCAAATGAGCTAACATAAAATGAACTTCTTCACCTACTGTCCCGTCTGGGAAATAGAAATATTCATTGGGTGGTGCAAGCGAACGAATAATCAAACACTTACCCCATTCATCGTGAGTGGTAGTCTTCATGTCTACAATTAAACCATTCGCTGGTGCATACACTGGAGCCCCCAAATCATTATAATCAGTTTTGTTCAAATCATTACCACTGTGAAACTGGTCTGCTATATACGCAATAGAACCAAATGGCTGGGCATCATACCAATCCACAAAATCAGGATAACCTACTGGATAGTCAAAACGATCAGCCATCTGATAAAGCGGATCTTGATAATCTTCTTCTTGATCTCCTTGCTGCTCTTCACCGGCCAAACTACAATAGAGTGGCTCACTAGCTGTCCAACCAAAGTCATTGAAACTAACGACAACATAGCGATAAGCTGTCTCTACTACAATATTTTGGTCTGTATAGGCCAGCACATTTGCTCCTACATCAGCTAGCCACTGATCATAATCTCGCCAGACAGTGAAACCAACGGTATATGAATCATTGCTTTGCCAACTTAATCGTAAACCACTCCCAGCATCACTACAGGATAAATTGGCGGGTGCTAGGGGTTGGTTGCCAATTGTAGCGAAACTATAAGTCAGCGGTGATGGATCTTGCTGATTGTCAAAATCAAGTGCCGTGATCGTCAATGTATGCGCTCCTAAACCAGGCCAACAAACTAAAGTCTCGTCCATGGTCCAAAAATCAAAAGCACCACTGCCGGTTAACTGCACGCGATACCACAAATCATTAATGGCGGTTTGATCATCACTACCTTGCCAAGCAAAGCTTATCTCTTGATAATTGTATTCGCTTTGCAAGGATATTGACCACTGAGCATTGGGTGGATTGCTGAGTTGATAATCATCATTACCATTGTCGTCATCATTGTCGCCCTGATCATCATCGTTATCATTGTTGTCATTATTTACTATGCCAGTAAGTGAAACATAGCCTTGTACTCCTTCAGAATAATATCCCTGACTAAACAAACTGTTGATATCATTCTGCTCTGCTGGATAAGCATGGTCATCAAGTCCATCGTGATACAGACGATACCAACCAGCCAAACCATTGGCTGAACTGGTGCTTAAATAACCAACTATCCCTTCATTGATATATCCATTATTAACACAATTATCGCGTTCAGTAATGGAAGTTGTGTAAAAATGATCACTATCATGCCACAAACGATAGATCGCTGCTGCGCCACCAAAGTTAACAGATGACCAATAATAGCAAATGCCATTACTGACATAGTTCATACTACTGATCGCTTGGTTAACCTCGGCAGTGTTCATGGTATAAAAATGATCATGAATACTATTATTATATAATTCATAGACTGGCTGCCAATTTTGACCCACTAAGAAGCCATAATACAAATAAACTAAAAAAAATAACCTTTTCATCATTTCCTCCCTGTCATTCATAGTCATCATGACGTAGAATGACTTTTTTTATTGTTAAAGGACGATCAACCGACTCGTCAAACGAGCTATAATACGTAAAACACAGTCTAATCCCCCCCGTACTTAATTAAAAAAAAGTGGCCGCTCTGTGAGCGACCACTTCTATATTTCCAGCTTAAATCAAGCTTCAATAACTGTCAAGTTTTTCTGTGGATAACTTAGCTAATGACCTCTACCATTTCTACCAGCCTATTAGCATAACCCCATTCATTATCATACCAAGCAATAACTTTCACTAAATCACCTCCGACCACTTGAGTTAATTGCAAATCTACAATACTAGAAGCACAATTACCAATAATATCAGAGGAAACAATCGATTCTTCTGTGACTTCTAGGATTTTATTGTACCTTGATGAATCACTAGCTTTACGCAAAACATCGTTTACCTGTTTAACTGTTACTTTTTTATTTACCAAAAATGTAAAATCTGCTAAAGAACCGCAAATAGTTGGTACTCGTAATGCCAAACCATCAAATAGTCCTTGCAGTTCTGGGATGGCTTCAGCAGTTGCTGTAGCCGCGCCAGTTGTTGTTGGGATAATATTTTGGGCTGCAGCACGTGTTCTTCGCAAATCATCGTGCGGGGCGTCCTGTAGCCTTTGATCAGCCGTATATGAATGAATAGTGGTCATCATGGCCTTTTTCACGCCAAAGGCACTATGAATAACTTGTGCAACTGGCGCCACACAATTGGTGGTACAAGAAGCATTATTAATCACCTTTTGTGATTTATAATTCTGATCATTCACTCCCATGATATAAGTACCTACCCCTTGCCCTTTAGCTGGCGCTGAAATGATCACCTTGGTAGCACCTGCTTTCAAATGTTTACTAGCCAGTGCCTTGGTACGAAATCTGCCCGTGCACTCTAATACAATATCTACTTTCATCTTTTTCCAAGGCAATTTCTCAGGAGTCATTTCTGCTAAAGTTTGATATCTTTTTTTATTATAATAAATAAACTTACCCTTAGCTTCGACTAATTTTTGAGCAGGCCCATAAATCGAATCAAATTTCAATAAATGAGCCAAAATTTTTGTTTCTGCGAGATCATTAATAGCTACGATCTCAATATTTGGATTCTCAACAGCAATCCTGAATGCTGCTCGACCAATTCGTCCAAAACCATTGATTGCGACACGAATTTTATTTGTCATATATTTATACTAATAATTAACAATACCATTGTAGATGTTTTATTAAAAACAAGCTAATTATTTAATAACACACAAACGCTTTGTTCGTTGATAAAAATCTTCAACTGACCCAGGCAACCACCACTGCCCTTTTGTTATCACCTCTAAGCTATCTGGAAATGATAACAACTCTGGTTTATGAAACGGCACTTGTCCAGGTGATAAAGCTAAGCTCAAGGGGTGTGTGCCCAATCGATCTCTAGTCTGGATTGGCTGTGATCCTTGAAATTTTTTTCCAAATCTTTGAATACAATTCCTAATTACAATATCTTGAATATGAGTTCGGACAGCACCACGTTTTAAATAATCTAAACCAGAATCAATATTATCTAGGCTATCATCATAAACATCGCTTGCTTCTTCTAATAAATGTTCCAATAGCTCTGGTCTTTGCTCAAAATAATAGAAATAAGCATCTTCATACAACTGACAAACTTCAATATACTCTAAGTACTGATCATTAACTAGCCAAGCCATTTGCCACTGACCTATCCCATATTTTTCATCTCTTTTTTGCCACTCATCATTTCTGTATTTTCCGACATAACCAGTAGAATCATTATTGATTTGTTGCCATTTATTGCTATCTAACATGGATACATTATAATGCTTTTTACCAAATAAAAAAAGTGCTGACTTTAGCACAATTCTAATACCATCTACTCTACTACTCCCTTATTTAATCTCTTCTTTAACGATTATTGTCCCCTTTTTGGGATCATTGACCCGAACATCATAAGTACTACTCAAAACATTGATATTAATCACATAGCCTTCACCGTCTTTGGTCTTAACCTTGCTACCCATCTCAGGAAACTTCTTCAGAGACTCTTTATAGTGTTCCTCTTCATACGCTAGACAACATCTCAATCTACCACAAGCACCTGACAATCGTTCACTACCGCGATGAGCAATTTGTTGATCTTTGGCAAATTCTGTTAATACATTACCAAGTTCACGCAAATGCTGGCTGCAACACAAACCCCGCCCGCAAGAACCACAATCACCAGTTGCTTTGGCCTCATCGCGCACACCCAATTGTTGCAGACGAATAGACTTTTTAAACTTCCGTGTCAGATCTTTGACTAAATTACGAAAATCAATCCGCCCATCAGCAATAAAAGCAAAAACCATCCGACTACCATCAAAAGATGTGTGGCAGTCAACTAATTTCATTTGTAAATCATTTTTCTTAACATATTGACGGCAAAGCTCTAGCCTCTTGTCATTATCAGCATTATTCTTCTTCAATTGTGATAAATCATCATCATTGGCGATCCGAATATAGTCACTTATCTCACCCAAACCTTTTACTTCTTGGTCGGTGATTTCTTTGATCCCTACTACCTTACCAACCTCTAAGCCCAAGATTGTTTTAACAACCAAAAAAACACCAACATTGACTTTATTGGCGTCTGCCTTGGCTGGATATTGGAAATAGTATATTTTATCCCAAGAATTAAATTGTACTTCAATAACTTTCATTTAGACTTTACTAATTACCGTACCCAATGATTCACCATTGACTATTCTTGACAGATTGCCAGCTTGCATTTTGAAAACAATGATCTTCAGATCAGCTTCTTGCGCCATAGCAAAAGCGCCTTGATCCATAATTTGTAAACCTTTATCAATCGCTTGTTGATAAGTTAAACGAGAATATCTGATAGCACGAGGGTTAGTATCTGGATCACTATCATAAACACCGTCCACATCTGTCGCTTTCAAGATTACCTCACAACCGGCTTGTTTGGCACGCAATGTTGCTGTCGTATCAGTAGATCGTCCTGGTTTACCAGTACCACCACCAAAGATGATGACCTGCTTCAAACTTTGCGCATTTTTTATACTGGCCTCACTAACTTCTGGAACAAGACCTGCCATTGGCCAAGCTGACAAAATTTGATTTGGTACACCAAGCTTATCCATAATACCACCCAAAGCCAAACTATTGATATTAGTCGCAAGCATACCCATATAATCAGCTCTTTCCACTGCAATCTCACCTTGTTTGATCGAACGACCACGCATAATATTGCCACCACCAATGACAATAGCTAGTTGCAAACCTTGCGCTTGTAGATCTTTGATCTCCTTGACCAGTTCTTCAACTTTGGCAAAATCAAAATCCTTCTGGTCAATGGCTACTGGCGACCCAGATAATTTTAGTAAAACTTTATTATATTGAAGAGTCATATTTACAAAGAATAACGAGTAAAGCTATCTATTTTGATATTTTCTCCAATCTTAGCAATCACTTCTGTGAGCAATTGCTCGATAGTCACTTTGTCGTCTTTGATATATGGTTGCTTTAATAAACAAACTTCCGTATAGAATTTCTCTACCTTACCAGCTAAAATCTTTTCCAACATTTCTGCTGGCTTATTTTCAGCTTTCAAAGTTTCTGCATAAATTTCCTTTTCTTTAGCGACTACTTCTGCTGGCACATCTTCTGGACCAACATATTGCGGATCAGTAGCTGCAATCTGCAAACAAAGATCATGGGAAAAATTTTTGAAATCTTCATTCTTAGCAACAAAATCTGTTTCACAACCTAATTTTAGTAAAACACCAACTTTTCCTTCACCATGAATATAAGAATCAATCAAACCTGCTTTTAGTGCACGGTCAGATTTCTTATTAGCTATTTTCTGACCCTTTTTACGAAGCCATTCTAAAGCTAAATCATAATCATTATTATTAGCACTTAAAGCCTGATGACAATCATTCACACCGGCACCAGTTTGCTCTCTAAGTTTTTTGATAGTTTCCATTGACATTTTTGCAGTATTAATTGTTACAATTATTTATTGTCTTTTGCAATTGGCTGAACGCAAGCTTCAGCGATAGCATTGGTCAAGAAAGTGATTGATTTAACAGCGTCATCATTGCCAGGAATTGGATATTCTACTTTCTTTGGATTGACATTTGAGTCACAAATCGCAATTACGGGAATATGAGTCTTGGTTGCTTCTTGAATTGCTGTTTTATCAGTTTTCATATCTACTACAAAAATAGCTTGTGGTAATTTTTCCATATTCTTGATACCCTCTACCATTTCTTTCAGACGAACAACTTCTCTTTCTTTTTCCAAAGCTTCTTTCTTGGTATAACGATCCCATTTACCCTTAGCCTGTTCATCTTCCATATTCTTTAATTTACCAGGTAGCTGTTTGATATTATCAAAATTGGTAAAAGTCCCACCTAACCAGCGAGTGTTGATATAAGGCATCTTAGCTTTCATTGCTGCCTCTTTCACAATCTCGCTTGCTTGTTTTTTGCTAGAAACAAAAAGAATAACCCCACCTTTAGAAGTTATCTCTCTAACAAAATTTAAAGCTTCCTCGAGCTTAATTTGAGTTTGCTCCAAATCAATAATATTGATGGTTTGTTTAACCCCAAAAATATAGGGTATCATGCCAGGATGGCGCTTAGACTTAGTGTGACCAAAATGCACGCCAGCCTTCAGTAAATCAATAAGTTCTATTGTCATAATGTTTTCCTTTTTACCGCCATTTTAGCCCTTTTTCTTAACTCTAGAACCCCATCCGGGGCAAGGAAAGTTATTAGCTAAAATGTGAGATTTATTTATTAGTATCAATATGCTAACATATTAACTGTTTTTTGACAAGAGTAGAGAATGGGGTATTATAAAGCAGATGGACTACAGGTATATAATTGTAAATAAGAAACAATTAACAATTAACCCATAGTCCAAATGCCTATTAAAATGTTACAA
>PFMC01000063.1 GCA_002785295.1 Candidatus Komeilibacteria bacterium CG_4_10_14_0_8_um_filter_37_78 | reverse complement strand
TGGTTATTTTTAGCTTAAAGTTGGGAAGCTTTATTTTATAGCTAATTTTACCACTATTTTTGATTTATCCACCACACTAAATGCTATAGAGCCTAGAGGTCTTGACAAAAGTAGGTAAAATGTAGTATATTAGCATGGCTTAAGAGGGCTAGACGATTGCCCTGCCTAGCTTTATGCGATGCAGGGAGGAAAGTCCGAACACCATTTTAGCCTTTAATAAAAGGTGAATAGTCGGTAATTCCGACCCAATAGACAGCTTTGCTGTTTGTTGAGGACAAGTGCAACAGAAAATATTCCAGCCGAGCTGCTCGTGAGCAGCTGGGTAATGGGTGAAAAGGTGGTAATTCCCTAAAAAGAATTTGTTGGCTTACGAGTCAATGGTAAGAGACCACCAGCAAATATGGTGACATATTTGGCTAGGTAAACTTCTATTCGGTGCAAGCTCAAGTAGGTTCAGACCTTCGGGTTATGAACGGGTTGAGTGCAAGATCATATTAAGCAATTAATATGGCTAGATAGATAATCGTCCGTGGCTCGTTTGACGAACCACGACAGAATTCGGCTTATCGGTTCTCTTAAGCATTTTTTTAAATCTATGAAAAAGTTTGAATTAATTAGCAATGCTATTTTGGTGCCTTTAGACTATTTAGTTTTATTGGCAGCTGCGATCACTAGTTATTTTTTACGTTTTGAAAGTTTTGTAACCGACATTAGGCCGGTTATTTTTAATATGAGCTTAGCTGAATTTATTAATATTGCTTATCTTATTCTTTTGGCTTGGATTTTGATTTTTGCTTTATCTGGTCTTTATTCATTTTCTCGTAGAACATTGTGGCAAGAAATACGTTTGGTCTTCTTTGGTTGTTCTACAGCTACGATGATCATTATTCTAGCTTTTTTCTTTGATGCGCAATTATTCTCTTCTAGGTTTATTATTCTTGCTGTTTGGGCTTTATCTATAATTTTTGTGGTGGTTGAAAGATTGATCGTTTATCTGATCAAGAAATTATTTTATCAACATGGTTATGGTGTGAAAAGAGTGGTGATCATTGGTCAGGATAATAATACTTTGAATTTAATAGCAGAGTTTAAAAAACATCCTAGTTATGGTTTCCGGGTAATTGAACATCTCAATAAATTCACTGACAAAGAATCAAACTATCTTGATCAACTAAGAAGCAAATTGATCATTAATGTGGTTATTCAAGCAGATATTGCCTTGCCACAAGACCAGAAAGAGGCACTGTTCAATTATTGTCAACAGCATCAATTGGGATTCAAATATATTGCTTCACTGCTAGAAACTAAGCTTAGTAATTTTGATATTAGTACGCTTAGTGGTGTGCCAGTAGTTGAAATCCGACATACTAGATTGCAAGGTTGGGGGAGAATTGGCAAGCGTACTTATGATCTTATCTTGTCAATTGTTGGCTGTTTAGTGATGATCCCAATTACTTTGATCGTTGGTTTGATCATCAAATTGGATTCGCCCGGACCGATTTTTGTGAAATTGAAACGAATTGGTTATCGTGGTGAGGTTTTTTCACTGTATAAATTTCGTTCTATGGTTGACCGAGCAGATAGTATGAAAAAGCAAATTATTGCACACAATGAGAGGCAAGATGGCCCACTATTCAAAATGAAGAATGATCCGCGAATTACAAGAGTGGGTAAAGTATTACGTCAAACCAGCATTGATGAATTGCCTCAATTATTTAATGTCTTATTTGGTACTATGAGTATGGTTGGACCGCGTCCTCATGAACCTGAGGAGGTTGCTCAGTATCAGAGGCATCACTTAAAGTTATTTAATATTAAACCTGGGATTACAGGCATGGCACAGGTTTCTGGTCGTTCCAATTTACTGTTTGAGGAAGAGGTTCGACTAGACACATATTATCTTGAAAATTGGTCTTTTTGGTTAGATATCCAAATAATATTAAAAACATTTGTTGTTGTAGTTTTAGGAAAGGACGTTGCCTAGTATGAAAGTATCTTTAGCCCATGATCACTTATTTCAACTAGGAGGGGCTGAAAGAGTTGTTTTGGAGTTTCATCAGATATTTCCAGAAGCGCCTCTTTATACTTTGATTTCAGCTTTGCAGCCTGGCAATTCTTTTGATCAATTAAATATCAAGACTTCATTTCTGCAGAAAATGCCTGGTGCGAAAAAGCATTTGCAGTATTATTTATCTTTGATGCCACACGCTTGGGAGCAGTTGAATTTTAGTGACTACAATATTGTTCTTTCCTCAACCTCAGCTCTGGCTAAAGGATTGATTACGCCACCAAACTGTTTGCATATTTGTTATTGTCATACACCTACTAGATATTTGTGGAGTGATGCTTACAATTATATTGAAGAACTCAATCAACCCCGGATTATTAAAAAAGTGCTACCTTTGGTTTTACATAAATTAAGGATGTGGGATTTATTTGCGGCTCAAAGAGTGGATTATTTCATTACCAATTCATATTATATTAAGAAGAGAATCAGAAAGTATTATAATAAGCCGGCGCATGTGATCTATCCACCAGTCAATGTTGAGCAGTATCGAGTCTCTCCGAATATCAAAGATTATTATATTATTGTTTCTCGATTGCGGCCCTATAAAAAAGTTGATTTAGCAATTCGCGCTTTCAATGAACTGGGCTTACCATTAATTATCATTGGTGGTGGGGAAGAATATGCTAAATTAAAAAAATTAGCTAAACCTAATGTCAAATTATTGGGTGAAGTCAGTGAAGAACGGAAAATTCAATTACTTAGTCAAGCAAAAGCTTTTATTCATCCACAAATTGAGGATTTTGGTATTGCCGCAGTAGAAGCCATGGCTGCGGGCAGGCCAGTAATAGCGTATAATGAAGGAGGAGCTACTGAGACTGTAATCGATGGGCAAACAGGCATTCTATACAATGAGCAGTCTTGGGAGTGTTTAGTGCATACAATCCTCAAATTTGACCATACACAGTTTAATAGCGAAGCTATTCGCAACCACGCTAATAAATTTAATGCTACTAGATTCAGAGAAGAAATAGAGGAGTATATCTCTAAGGTGTGGCAAGATCATAATAATCAGACAATTATATGAAAAACTAGGAAAACCCAGAGTTTCTAAAAACTAAATATAATGATTTACATAAATCTCCAGAAGTAAAGAGTGCAGCTAGAGTGAAAGAGCAAGCCACAGGAGAAAAAGTACCACAAAATCCAGATCAGCAGATCCAGACCTATTTAGATCGTTTAGAAAGACTAGTCCTTGATCCAGATAAGAAGCAGTCAAGAAAGATGGAAGGAGGTCAGTCACGCCCTAGAGCCTTGTCTCTCCTTCGGGAAATGGTAATGAATGAATATATTCGTCCTAATAAAGAAAAACTTGCAGAGGGTGCAGCCAGGGTAGAAGAAAGAGCAGCTAGAAACCTAGGGATGGATATTGAATATGGAGAAGAAGAATTAGAGCAAAGAGGTGAAATAGCAGTAGAAGACTTAGAAAAGTCATTAGATAATTGGATTTCTTATCTTTCAGATAATAATGAACCATATCCAACTTGGTTTAGGTATTATGCTTTTAGGAATATCTTAAATATTGGAGATTACGATAAAGATAAGAATGAATTTACTAAAAGAACTAAAGGTAGCACTAGACTATTCCCTGATATAGATCGTGGAGCACTAGCATATATCCAACAAAACATAGAAGCTAATAAAGATCCTAATGTATTAGAGAAGTTACAAAAAGCTCAAGCCAAAGCAGCTAATAATGATCTTCCTGAAGAGCAATGGATAACCAAGGAAAAAGTACAGAAGTTTTCTAATCTTTCCTTTGCCAAACAATATGCTGAAGGGATAGCTTAGGCAGGTGAAATAAGTCCAGAGATGCGTGAGGAAACAAGAGGTAAGTGGGTTAAATACCAAAAAGATACAGAACCCACAGCTCTTTGGGCATCACTGCAAAATAAAGGTACAGCTTGGTGTACTAAAGGCTTTACCACAGCTAAGACTCAACTTGAAGGTGGAGATTTTTATGTATATTACACATTAGATAAAAAAGGCCAAGCAACTATTCCAAGAATAGCTATAAGAATGCAAGGCAATGATATAGGAGAAGTTCGTGGTGTAGAAGATAGTGATCAAAACATGGAGGGCAATATGATAGCCATAGCTGAGAAGAAATTAAATACCTTCCCTGGCGCAGAACAATACAAAGAAAAGACAGCTGATATGAAGCAATTGACTGAGATTTATAGCAGGCATAAACAAGGAGAAGAACTCACTAAAGAAGACCTTAGATTTTTATATGAAATAGATAAACCAATCCAAGGCTTTGGTTATAAGAAAGATCCTAGGATAGAAGAATTAACTAGAGATGTAGCTAAAGATGTCTCTATTATATTTGAATGCACACAAGAGCAAATAGCTAGAAATATTAATGAAGTAGATGAAGGTACAAAAGCATATATAAGGGAATGGAGTATAGATGTTTATAAAGTAATTAAAAACTATCCTAATATTATTCATCTTTATGAATCTTTTCCAGATAAGAAGATATTCATGCAAACCCTAGAAACAGATCCTACTATAGATTCACCTGATACAGCAAAACAAGCCCTTGAAGATAAAAATATCCTTCTTATTATGTTGGAAGAGATTTTAGAAAAGACTGAATTTAGTAAGGAAAAACAAGAATATGATTTAGTACGATTTTCTGTAAAGCAGTTAGGATTTCCAAATGGAGCGACTACTGATGAAATATATACAAAAGCTAAAGAGCTGGGACTTGACCTTTGTCCAGCTGAGGTTGGACCTCAACTTAGATTACAAAATACCAGTAAGGAATGGATGCTTATTGCTATGAAACAAATTATAGACCGTAGTGGCGATCCGCGACTGTTCGTCCTGGATCGCAGTGGTGGCCAGTTGGGACTCAGTGGCTACAGTGCTTGGTCTGACGACTGGTGGAGTTCGAGCCGTAGGTTTGTGTTTCACGACTGCAAGTTAGAAACTTAGAAATTTTGATTCTTTGTTTTTTTCTGACTTTGATCCTTTGATTTCTTTGATGCTTTGACCCTTTGATTCGCTATATTTTTTTGATATAATCAATTTAGTTTGGTTTTAGCGGACGGTCATGGCTTTCCGTAACCTTTCTAGCGAATGCAAGCCGAGAGTGCAAGCGGTAAAGATTAGTTATTATCAGACAATTATTTAAATAAAATGAAAAAAAGTATTATAATTTTATTTTTAGAACTATTATTTGCTAGTTGCGGGGGGGTTGTTATTGGTTGGGTAATGTATCTTTATATGTAATATGGAATATGTAATATTGGCTTAGGCTTGGGAGGGAGTTAGGATATGGTCATTAGGTTAAATTTATCATCACTACACCTTACCACTAAACTATAACTCCTTACTAAACCCATACCAAATACCTATTCAGAAAACTTGAACATTGGAGTTTAATAAATAGCAATTACCAAGCACCAAAATACAAACAAGAACCAAGCACCAAATCACAAAGACTAAACAATTTAAAAATTGAGATTTGTAATTTGAACTTTGTTTGTTATTTGGAATTTGAACATTGGAATTTACTTTATGCGTATTGGAATCGATCTTAGATCCTTGCAAGAGGATAATATTGCTGGTATTGCTTATTATGCAGATCAGCTCACTAGAGCATTATTGAAAGCTGATCAAGATAATGAGTATTTTTTGTTTTTTAATTCTTGGCACCCAATTAGGATAAAGGATTTTGGTGAAGCAACAATCGTTCACAATCATTGGCCATCGAAACTGATTAGCCTATTATATTTATTGAGAATTCATCCAGGGATTGACAAGAAGTATCAGCTGGATTTGTTTTGGCAACCAAATATTCATTTTATCAAGTTCTCCGACCATGTTAAAAACATTATCACAATTCATGATCTTTCTTTTATTATCAATAAATCTTGGTATAGTTTATCGATGAGAGTGTGGCACAATTTGCAATTTGTAAAAAATAGATTAAAAAGCACGGATCATATTATTGCCGTTTCAGAGAATTCCAAGGATGATATCAAGAATTTGTGCAATATCAAGGATGAGAAAATTACTGTAATCAAGTCTGGTTTTGATTTTCAAGTGGTTAATCCATATTCAGGAAATGAAAAATATTTTGTCTATCTTGGCACGATTGAACCACGAAAAAATTTAGCTGGTATTATAGCGGCCTTAGAAAATATTTATGAACAACACGCAGAGTATCGTTCTATCAAGCTCAAGATAATAGGCGGTCAGGGATGGCTCAATCGAAATGTCTTTTGCAAAATCAAGCAAAGCAAATATTCCGCCAACTTTGAGTATCTGGGTTATTTACCAACAAAGGAGAAGAATCAACTGATTTCAGTCAGTATTGCCCTTATCTGGCCATCTTTTTATGAAGGTTTTAGTTACCCACCTTTAGAGGCCATGATCGCTGGCAAAGATGTGATCACTAGTAGTGCTGCTTCAATTCCAGAAATAGTTGCCAATAAAGCAATCATGGTCGATCCGTATAATATCAAAGATTTAGAGCAAGCAATCTTGATTAAATTAGCTGGTTATCATAATTCACTGAGTGTAGAGGAAAGGGGAGAGTGGCAGGAACTTTATGATTGGGATGACATTGCCCAAAAATATTTAGAAATTTTTAATAAATTTAAATGAGAATAGGAATTGATGCTAGGATGTATGGACCACAAGCCAGAGGGCTTGGTCGTTATGTCCAAAAATTAGTAGATAATTTGACTCTTATTGATCAGACAAATGAGTATTATATTTATTTGAGTCCTGCTAATTGGGATGCTTTTCAAACTGACAAACCAAACTTTTTCAAAGTGCTTGTTAGATCACACTGGTATAGCTTGGCTGAACAATTGACTTTTCCGATTATTTTGTTTAGATCAAAATTGGATTTAATGCATTTTCCACATTTTAATGTTCCTCTTTTGTATCGCAAGAAGTTTATGGTTACTATTCATGATTTGATAGTTTCTCATTATCCAGATAGTCGAGCAACGACTTTGCCTCGGTGGTTGTATAAGCTAAAATTGATGGCTTATCATCTAGTGATTAAGAGTGCGATTATTTGTTCAGCAAAGATCATAGCGGTTTCCAATTTTACCAGACAGGATATTGAAAGATTTTATCCGCAGGTAGCAGATAAGATCGAGGTTATTTACGAAGGCTTTGAAGTTGAGCATCAGTATAGCCAGCAAGCAGATTTAACGAAATATCAGATTAATAAACCCTATCTATTATGTGTTGGTGCCGCTTATCCTCACAAAAATCTTTACCGTTTATTGCAAGCTTGGAAATTAGCACAAGCAGAATTGATCAATCGCTATCAGTTAGTGATGGTCGGTCATCATGATTTTTTTTACAATCGATTGATCAGTGAAGCTACTGAACAAAAATTATTAAAGAATGTGATTTTTACAAACTATGTTAAAGATGGTGAATTACCAACTCTCTATAAATATTCACTAGCTTATGTTTTCCCTTCATATTTAGAAGGCTTTGGTTTGCCAGCAATCGAAGCGCAAAGCTATGGTACACCAATATTAGCAGCCAACAACTCTTCTTTGCCAGAAGTACTGGGAAATTCTGCTTTGTATTTTGACCCCTTTGATATTAATGATATTAGTCATACTTTGGTGAAAATTATAAAAAAGACTGAATTAAGGGATAAATTGATTGGTCTGGGCTATCAAAATTGTCAGCAATTCAACTGGCAAGAAATGGCTACCAAAGTCAGAGATATTTATCAACAGTTAAATAATTAGTTATTTAGTTATTTAGTCTGTTTTTGTAGGATTTGATGATATTTTCCCTAAAAATTAGACAACAAAATAACTAATATAGGGCCTGTCAAAGCAATTTAGAAATGTCATAGTATGGGCAATTTAGAAATGTCATACTTTAATAAAATTAAATTACGTCGCCGTTAAAATTTTTTCC
>PFMC01000025.1 GCA_002785295.1 Candidatus Komeilibacteria bacterium CG_4_10_14_0_8_um_filter_37_78 | reverse complement strand
TTTTAGAAATATTGACCACTATATTGCCAAAATTACTTTAGCCTTTTTACCACTGATTTGGATACTAAACTATCACACTAATTGACGGGGAGCCATAAAAAAGCCCATTTTAAAGGGATTTGTCAAGCTTCTACTAAATTGACGTAGGTTAAGGTTAAGAAGATAGTTTGGGTGAGATTTGTAGGTTTAGTATTATTTTAATCACCACACCTTAAGACAAAACCAAAACTCATTTCTAAACCTAATACCAAATAACTACAATTCCAAATTGGCATCTGGTTGCAAAATTTTCCAATTGTTGATCTGCTCAGCCAACTTCTCTTTACTGTAACCCTGTAAATGATAATAGCCAGCCAAAGCAATCATCGCTGCATTGTCACCAGCATACTTCATACGTGGACAATAAAATTGTATCCCTGCCCGATCAGTCGCTATTAATAATTCTTTACGTAGCTTCTTGTTGGCGGCAACACCACCACCAATGATCAAGCTCTTTGCTTGATACTTAGCAATAGCTAACATTGCTTTCTCTCGTAAAACATCAACCGCAGCTTCTTGAAAACTAGCCGCAATATTATTGATTTCTCTTTCCTTCAATTTCCGACCATCAACATAATATCTAACTGCTGTCTTCAAACCAGAAAAAGAAAAATCTAAACTTTTGGAGTTTAACATTGGTCTAGGAAAATCAATCGCATCAGGTTTACCTTCTGCCGCTCGCTCAGAAATGATCGGACCACCTGGATAGCCAATATTCATAATCTTAGCAACCTTATCAAAAGCCTCACCAGCAGCATCATCGCGTGTTTTGCCAATAGTTTTATACTGACCATAGTCTGTCATCAAAATCAGCTCTGTATGACCACCCGAAACGATCAAAACAATAGCTGGAAAGATCTCTTTACTATTGACTGTCAATTCCTCACTCTCTAACCAACTAGAATACAAATGACCCTCTAAATGATTGACGCCAATAATTGGTTTTTGCCAAACATAGGCCAATGTTTTGGCTGTTTCTAAACCGACCAACAAAGAGGTGATCAGACCTGGACCATAAGTCACGGCAATGGCGTCAACATCTTCGGCCTTATACTTACGACCAAAACACTCCTGTAGGACAGGAATAATAGTTTCCGCGTGCATGCGCGCCGCCACCTCAGGCACAACACCACCATACTTTGCGTGAATATTTACTTGTGAGGAAACAATGTTTCTTTCGACTTCTATGCCTTTTTGATCAATCTTGACCAGGCTAGCAGCTGTCTCATCACAAGAACTTTCAATAGCTAAAATTCTCATACGGTAGTATTATAGTATAATTCTCTAATAACGCAAATTACTAACACAAATTACCCTTCCTTGCCATCCGTAGCGTAAGCAGAGGATGGTTTATTATTATTAGTTGTGTTAAAATATGTGATATTAAATAATTTACGTCACCACCACTTATTTTTTTCTAATATTTTAACTTTTATTTTTTTATTTTTAATTATATTCGTAATGAAAGATTTCAATGTATTATCGTGGAATATCATGGGTCAGGGTATAACCATTTCAACCTATGACAAGATTCTGAAAAAGTTAAATGATCTTAGAGTAGACATACTGTGTTTGCAAGAGCTATTCCCTTCACGAAAAAGAGTTGAACAAATTCAAAAGCTTGGTAATTATCATATGGTCAGGGAAAAAAATTTAATCACTATTGATAAAATCTACAATGCTTGTTTTATTTTTTCGAAATATCCAATCATCGATAGTGGTGAAATAGAATTCAAAGATCCAGCAGCTGTTCGTAAAATAAAAAAAATAGTTGACACCAATCGTTGCACTTGGACTGATATCAAATTCAATGGCGATAAAGTACGAATTTATAATTGTCATCTTAAACTCATTCAAACCGGCATTGCTGAAAGGTTAAAATTTATGAACCTAATACTTAATCATGCTAAAAAAGCTAGCGGACCAGTGATCATTTGTGGCGACATGAATACTGTCATTCCAGCAGTGGGATTAGCGAGAAAAATCATCCAAAAATTTCACAATATCCCTGATCAAGATCAATATATCAATGGAGAATATTATCAAAAAGATGAAAGATATATTTTTGAAAAGCTAGTTGAGTCTCTAACCTTTAAAAATATTACTGACACCAAACAAACCACTTGGGCTTTCCCCCATACATCTTTTGAAATCTTTAAGCTCAAGCTTGATTGGTTTTTTATTAAAAATATCCAACACAAAAGTATTCAGTTTTTACCTTATACTTCATCGGATCATCGACCAATCTTAGTCAATTTCTCAGCCTAGCCAAGGGCCTAGCACCCGCCGGGTTACCCGGCGGGTGACCCTAAGAGTGGTTTAACAAAACCCTGTCGAGCTGAGCTTGACAGGGTTTTATATTATTCGCAACATTTGCAATTATCATCTTTACACTTTTCATTGTTGCATTCAACACAACGGCCATCTTTGCAACAATCGCAAGTGCAAGTACACTTTTGTTCGTCCATATTAAAGTTGGTTAATGATTAAGCATATTCATTATAGCACAAATAAAAGCCCCCCCTCCGCTTAAGCGGGGGGGGTTATTTTTTATCTCCTTTTAATTAACAAAATGAATGGCAAAATCAAAGCGATAAACAAGCTAGCAATGATCCAAGACAAACCAATACTCCCCTTGTCTGCTATCAATCCAAAACTAAACAAACCAATAGCTGCTGCTCCCTTTTGCATCATCGAGACAAATGAATCTACTGTTGCTCTAGTGTGCGACGGCGTGTTTTCCTGAATCACAGCGTTGGTGTATGGTCTGAAGATTCCTCTGAATAGTTCGTGTGCCCAGAAGAACATCAATGAAACATAGAAATTATGACAAACCACAGACAGGATCATCAAGCAGGCAATGGATTCTCCAATAACTAGATAACCATACTTGATATTCTGAAACTTCTTGGTAAACCAAGATACTAATTCATTACCTATTACAGTAAAGATCACTACACCCGCCCAGATATACCCCAAATATTCATTACCGGGTAAATCTGGACGAAACCATGGCTGCCAATACATATTGAAGGCTTGCATAGCCAAAACCATAATCACCGAAGACGAGATCACCACAAAGATCGTTTGATGCTTCAAGCCATAGGCAATACTTTCACTGGCAACTTTCTTCATGTTTTGAAAGAAGTTTCTCTCATTCTCTTCTTTATTAATCCAATAATCTTCCTTCATCACAATCCATACATAGAGTGCTAAAGCTAGTGAACAGACACCAACCACTAAGAAAGGCCTACTCAAATCAGCTTTTCCCAAATAAGCACCAACTATGCCACCGATCAATAAGGCAATATTACCAACTCTACCCTCTAGCCTAAAAACATCTACTAGATTACCATTCCAGCCATAATGGTGTAGAGAATCAACTAGCCAAGCGCGCAAGGCACCAGAAGTCAAAGTCACGCCAAGTGCCAAAATGACTTCTGCCACAATAAATTCAGTAAAATTGTCACCCATACTATAATAGATGAAACCAATTCCACAAATTATATTGGAAAGCACAAATGAAATCTTGCGGCCAGCAATGTCAGCAACTGCTCCTGTTGGTATTTCAAACAAGAAGACGTCACTCATAAAACAAAGGTTCACTAAGCTCACCTGAAATAAACTTAGATTATTCTGTAATAAGAAAATGACGTAAACTGCGGCGTGTAAGCCAAACATCAGTTGCATCATGGCCACCAAACTGACATAGAGATTGATTGTTTTCTTTTCCATTTATTTCTCCTCTGTCATCCGTAATTTTAATATAGGATGGCTGTTTGTTAATGTTCATAAATCAAAAGGCCCTATCTTGCTCAGCAAGATAGGGCCGTAATTATTAACTATTGATATTTAATTGCTATCTAGTTGCAATCCATAATAATCATCAATATAATAATCTTCCTTATCTTGCCGAGTGTCAGCCTGAGACATAACACAAAGAGTGTCATCTTTTCTAATGACAGAAGTTTGGGTGCAATTCGCACCAAAATGATTATTATACTGTTGATTGATTCTTTCCATAATAGATTTATTTTATTTCCCCTCTACTATATTAGACGGCTAAAAGAGCCTTTTGTTACAACTTAATAACTTATCCACAGAGACTGTGTTGACAGGTGAACGGTCGTTCACCTATAATACAGATATGGAAAAAAGACTAGAACAAGCTAATAAAAAGCTACGCCGCTTCTGGGAGCAACACAAACGCCTCCCCTCTTTTTCTGAGATGGCTGAGATATTTAATTACTCTTCCAAAAATGCCGTCAGCAAATTGGTCAGCAGACTCAAAGAAGCAAACTTGATTGATCAAGATAGTAAGGGTCACATCATTCCTGGAGGCACGTTTAATTCTTTACCGCTACTCGGCAATGTCCAGGCTGGCTTTCCTACCCCAGCTGAAGAAGAACTAGTTGATACTTTGACTCTAGATGAATATTTGATTAACAATCACAATTCTAGTTTCTTGGTAGAGGTGGCTGGTGACTCAATGATCAATGCTGGTATCCATCCTAAAGACCTAGTGATTGTTGATCGTAGTCTTGATCCAAAAAATAATGATATTGTCCTGGCTAATATTGACGATGAATGGACACTAAAATATTTTAATAAAAAGGGGAACCAAGTTTATTTACAAGCTGCTAATGAACAGTATCCTGAGCTCGTGCCTCAGCAAGAGCTCAGCGTCGCTGGTGTGATTGTTTCTTGCATTCGCAAATACAAGTAAGACAAATGGCTAAACTGTTAAATTGCTAATTACTAAAAACAATTAATAACAATTCAACCCTTTAACAATTAAAAAAATATGGTAAATCAAAAACAAAATTTTATGATCCAACACTGGCCTCGTGCCATCCTGCATCTTGATGCTGATGCTTTTTTTGCCTCCTGCGAACAGGCTCTCAATCCAGAGCTAAAAGGCAAACCAGTAGTCACTGGTGCTGAACGTGGCATTGTCTCTGCTGCTAGTTATGAAGCTAAAGATATGGGCATAAACAGGGGTATACCACTGTGGGAAGTAAGGAAGATTTGTCCAGAAGCAATCATTCTGCCTAGTGATTATGAAAGCTATTCTCTGATCTCTACACGGATCTTTGACATCATGCGTCAATTCACGCCACAAGTAGAAGAATATTCTATTGATGAAGCTTTTGCTGACTTGACTGGATTGCAACGTCCACTGCATTCTTCCTACCAACTGATTGCTAAAAATATGAAAAAGATCATTGAATTAGAATTGGGCATCACCGTTTCTGTTGGTGTCAGTGTTAATAAACAATTAGCCAAGATCGCCGCTAACTTCCAGAAACCCTCTGGGCTAACAATAGTTCCTGGACCAATGATCGAATATTTACTAGACAAGACGCCCTTGGAAAAAGTTTGGGGTTTTGGTCCCAGTACTGTTAGTTATTTACAGAAATACAAATTAAAGACTGCTTATGACTTTGCCTGCCAATCAGAATTCTGGGTTAAAAAACATCTTAATAAAAGTGGCGTGGAAATTTGGCAAGAGCTAAAAGGCCAGCAAGTACATCAAGTCAGTGATGCCAAGCACGAAGTATATAAATCAATCAGTAAGATGAAAACCTTTATTCCACCCTCCAGTGATCCAAAGTATTTGACGGGGCAACTAATCCGCAACCTTGAATCAGCTTGTATCAAAGCACGACGGCACAATCTATTGGCTAATCGGGTAATAATCTATCTTCGCCAACAGAATTTCCAAAGCACTGGCTTTGAAATCAAGCTCAACCAAGCTAGCAACTCTGCTCTTCTGATCACCCCTTTAATTAAAGAAGTCTTTAATAAAATATTTAATAAAGATAATGAATATCGTACCACTGGCATTGTCCTTTCTCACTTGACTAATAATGCTGAAGTACAAACCTCACTTTTTGCCAATCAATTAAAGATTGCTAAAATGGAAAAGATGACCAGTGTGATAGATATTATCAATAATAAGTTTGGTAAACACACCATTCACCAAGCCAGTAGTTTACCAATCAATCCAGCCAGTCGTGGCACCAGAGAGCATAAGAGCACCCGTTGGCAAGATGTGTTCAAGGGAGAGACTTACAGACAACACCTGCATTTACCACGCTGGTCTATCAAAACAAGTTAACCTTAGTGATTAAGAACGACCCTCCCGCCCGCCATGCTACGCAAGTCGTAGCGGGCACGGCGCGATCACTGAGTTTAATAATAAAGCTCCTTCATTCGAAGGGGCTTTTATAATATTTAAACTTTATCCAAAGTAAAGACCCCTCTGATTACAAAGGGGTCTTTTATTTATTTTACAAACTAACTTATTTCGATTTTCAAAAATTAACTGCGCATTGCTACTACATCTCTTGCTGCCAAGACGATCTCTCGAGTTTTGGCTGGTGCAACACCATAATAACTTTCTGGATGTTGTAACAATTCAAGCACTTCGCTAGGAATATTCTTCATAGCCTCGGCTAAATCATAATTATCAACTGAACAACTTATCAAAGCGTCTACCAAGGATACATTGTGCTCTTTTGCATAAGGGACCAATACATGATTGACAACATGGTGGGCGTCCTGCTGATAACTGGCCATCACCAAGGCAATATACAAAGGTTCTGCCAATACATAATCTGCACTCATAGCAAAGTTACGTTGACACGCTTCCTCATTCAATGTAATCCTACTCAAAAACTCCTGTCCACTCGCATTTTTACGTAAGAGAGTATTCATTTGTTGCTGTAGATCTACAAGAATGGTGGGAAAATCACGATAGACTGAGCTACCAACCAAATCTCGCTGGTGCTCACTAATCAGAGTATCAAGCACTTTACCAAATTCATTCTTGAGCTTCAGCCAGGTACCTTCCAAATTCTCAAAATTGATCGGATTCCGTTTGTGAGCCATTGTAGATGAACCAACTTGATCTTTCTCAAACTGTTCGACCACCTCTTCTATTTCACTACGCATCAAGTGCCTAGCATCACGTCCAAATTGACCAAATGATGCTGACATCATCACACAAGAAAAGAGAAAATAAGCCAAAGGTTCTGGCGGTAATATCTGCGTGCTAATAGGTGCTGCTTTCAGACCCAACTTATCAAGCACTGCCTCCTTATAAGTCACATCACCGGTCTTAGCCATCAAGCCAAGTCCCTTTTGCGCATTATAGGCACCTACCGCACCCGATATCTTACCCACTAACTCACTCGCGTGGCTATCCATTTTGATGAAATTATAGGTAATACGATTCAAAATGGTTGCTATCCAAAAACCCATTGTAATCGGTAATGCATGCTTACCATGAGAACGCCCTATTTGTAGCTGTTCAACAACACTCTCTGCTAAATCAGCCATTATCGAGATCACCTTCATGATTGATGGTTGAAGCGCGAATTTGTAGGCTCGCATGAATTGCAGACTGCGACCAGTGTCAACCACATCATAGCTCGTCAAAGGTATATGTACCCACTGAGCTAATCCGGGATTGTATTTACTGATTACTTCTTGCATTAATTGCACTAATGCGCGGATGTCATGTTTTGTAACTTCATGCTCTCTCTTATCTACCTCGGTAGTAATTATCTGAAATAGCTCCTCCTTGATTTGTTCCCAAAGAGACGCATCAATTCTTGGTGCCACCCGAATCTCCATCAGCACTTCTAAGTTCGCGATCTCGACCTCTATTAAAGTTTGATAGAGATTGTCATGGCCAAAGAAATCTACTAACTGTTTTGGTTGATAACGAGGGTTACCGGGCAACGCTAAATTCTTAGGCATACTTATTTCCTTTCATATTTAAATGTACACTGTCCCAATAATACTATAATATTTACTACATATATAGTAAAAAAGCAAGAAATAAAACTTTCTTAACAGGGCCAAACTCTTTGATGGATAATACAGGGTTCTATAAAGCAAATGGTTTTATACACAAGCATATTCTTAAGTATTCATGGGGGCTTTCAAACATTTTATCATGTCGAAATCTTAAACA
>PFMC01000082.1 GCA_002785295.1 Candidatus Komeilibacteria bacterium CG_4_10_14_0_8_um_filter_37_78 | reverse complement strand
TGGTTATTTTTAGCTTAAAGTTGGGAAGCTTTATTTTATAGCTAATTTTACCACTATTTTTGATTTATCCACCACACTAAATGCTATAGAGCCTACAAAAGTTGACAAATTATCTTATCTATGCTATAATGATATATAAAATAAAAAGGAGACAAGGTTGAATAGATTTTACTTTGTAATAGTGATGCTGTTGATTTTAGTGGTATTTGCTGAAAATATCAGCATCGCTGAGATCATGCAGCAAGGCTGGCTTGAGCCTACAGCGAAAGTGATAACGTCACTCGCGCTGATTGGTTCATTGATCACCTGCCTAATCATGTGCAGGACGAAAAAAAAATGAAAAAAATTACTTCCGCTCCTCGCGTCAATAAACGTGGGGAGTTTTTTTGACTTTATTATAGTTTAGCTCTATCATTGATAGAGAGGCGTCTGCAAAGACGCGTAGTACAGTACATTACCGATTAACATGGTCAAAAAGTGCCTTACCCCCTAACTGCAATATCGTTAGGGGGTAATTTTTCAAGAAGGGAGGATAAAAATGACAATGCTACTGTTTCCCTTTTACTTTGCTGAGTTAAATATGCGTTATCATTCACCTCAGCTCCTTGAGTACCTTTTATCCAACAATATTGATATCGTCTTTGGTCGGTGGGGTGGCACCATCGCCTCATTACCGGATAATGAAAAATGTCTAATCAGATTCTCTAAAACAAATCAAAAGGATTGGCCTACTATATTACAGAAATGTTATCAGCTTGGACACATTCCTTTTCATGAAGATTATCTACTAAACATTAATGGCCAACGCCAAGACAATCTAATCCCTATAATTCAAAAATACCTCATCCCACACACAAAATAAAACGTCTGCTAATTAAATTAGGAGACGTTTTTATCTACTTGACAGATCTATCTAATTATATTAAGATCTAGAATACACTTATTATTCATTAACAATTGAAAATCAAAAGGAAATATTATGGCTGAATTAATCAAAATGCATCCGACTGGTGTCCGCTACCCAGCAAAAGCGGATTGTAAATACTTTCAGTGTTCTGTTGAAATTACTCAAGGCAATGGCGACTTCATGGACACAGAAATTGATCCAGCACAAAAAGATGAGCTGGAAAGCATGTTTCAATACGGCATTGATGTAAATGACGATAAAGCAAAAATTTCTGTCTGCAGTATACATAGTCTTGCTCTTGATAAATTCTATACTGCGCTGGCTAATAATAACTGGATTGTCTCAAGCGAGTTACTAAACGAGACAAGAACGGGCGTACGTCTTACTCTAGAAGGCAAATAAGCTTTATTTAATAAATGACGTACTCCCCGCCACCGCTAACGCTTGTGGCGGGTTTTCTTTTATCCTAATACTCAATGTCCTAATTTCCAATATTTCTAAACAGTGGCATGCCTGTGCTTGGGCTTGTTGGCACATAGATCGTACCCTCTCTATCTTTAAGCTGATTTACATACAAGTAATACAAATAGTTTGTAGTTAGGCTCTGGTTAATAATACTCTGAGCATCTCTCTGACCCGCCGCCTCAATAATCTTTCTCTCTTTTTCCTTTTCTTCTCTCTGTAAAATAAACTCATACTTCTGTGCTTCTTGTTCAGCTTGTAGTTTCTCCTGAATAGCGGTAGCTAAGTTTGGTGGCAAGACAATATTTCTCAATAAGACCTCTTCCACGATAATTCCTCGTGCCTCAACCGAGGACCTCAAATTTTCTAAAATGTTTTGTGCTGCTTCTTCTCTTTTATCTGAATAAATATCCTTGGCTTCATACTGCGCAATGATCGCTCGGATACTACTACGAATCGATGGTCTGATGATCTTCTCCACATAATCTAGACCAACAGTGGTATAAACATCAGCGGCAGAGTCTTCACTCAAACTATAAAGTACTGTCATGTCTAGATCAACATTCAAACCTTCTTTAGTTAAAGCAGTGATCGCATCAGCGCCTTTTTTCTGTCCTTCATCCGAGATGATACTCATCGTGTATTCTTCTGTCCGAATACTCATCATCGTCACCTTAGCTAGTGGAATGACAAGATGAAAACCTGACTTTAGTTCCTGCTCATTGACTTTGCCAAAGAGAGAATAAACGCCAGTTTCACCAGCTTCGACAATGGCAATTGAAGCAAAAAACAACCAAATCAATAAAATAGCCCCAATTACCATCAGGATTGTCTTCTTTGTGCTTTTGAAAGATTTAATTTTATCCATATTGATAGCACTTGTTTTATCCGTAAATTCCATATTTTTTTCCTTGCCCATTCGAAGTCCTGCTATGCGGGACGAAGAAGGGTTAATTAATTTAATTATATAAATAATAATAAATACCGCAATAATAAAAAAGACCCCGTTTTTGCCAAGCCAGGGTAAGACAAAAATTAAGATCACTGCGATCAAGGGTAAATTCTTAAAAAGTTTATTTTTGTCCAACATAGTACTTAGAAAATATCATCCCCTCAAATAGCTGTCAACCTTGTTCGACAATCCCTTACTTAATAAGATTATCTCTTGATCCGTAAACTATTTGTAACCACAGAAACACTACTAAGACTCATTGCCGCCGCCGCTATCATCGGGCTTAATAAACCAATGGCGGCTAATGGTATCGCTATGACATTGTAGAAAAAAGCAAAAAACAAATTTTGTTTAATAATTCGAAAAGTCTTTTGTGACAACTCAATTGCTTCCAATGCCTTCAGTGGACCACCATTCATCAATACAATACTACCAGTTTCGATAGCAATCTCCGTACCACTACCAATGGCAATACCAAGATCTGCTTGCGCTAAAGCTGGTGCATCATTGATACCATCACCAACAAAAGCTACTTTCTTACCTTGCTCTTGTAATTTTTTTACTTCTACTGACTTTTGATCAGGCATAACCTCAGCCAAAATATTCTTGATACCAAGCTGTTTGGCTATGGCTGTGGCTGTTATCTGATTGTCACCAGTGATCATATGTATTTCAATCCCCTTTTCATTAAAAGCTTTGATCGCTGCCACTGCTGTTTCTTGTATCTCATCGGCAATGGTGACCAGTGCTTTGATTTTGTTATCAACAATAAAAAATATTGGTGTCTTACCTGTGGCAATAAATTTATTAAATAATTTATTTTGATCACTAGTAACACTGATCTGTAACTCTTCCACTAATCTCAAATTTCCTAAATATATTTTCTGATTAGCAAGCTCGCCTACCAAACCTTTGCCCTTCAATACTTTCACTTTAGAAATATCTATCATTTGCAAATCATTATCCTTGGCATAATTCATAAAAGCAGAAGCTAAAATATGCTCACTACCCACCTCTAATGAATACATCGTTTGCATCACTTTTTTAGAGTCAGAGTCATCAAAAATCTCAATATCTGTAATAGTTGGCTTTCCTTTGGTCAAGGTACCCGTCTTATCAAAAATAATAGTATCGATCTTATGCGCTATCTCTAAACTACGTGGCTCTTTGATCAAGATACCTCTTTTGGCACCACGACCACTACCAACCATAATAGCGGTTGGTGTAGCCAAACCCAAGGCGCAGGGACAGGCTATCACCAAAACAGCCACGGCATTGATCAATGCAAGGTCAAAATCAATCTGCATAATAAAAAACCATATTAAAAAATCTAAACCTGCTATGGCTATCACTGTGGGTACAAAAACACTTGCTATCTTATCAGCTAACTTCTGGATTGGTGCTTTGGTAGCCTGTGCCCGCTCAACTAATTTTATTATTTGTGATAAAACAGTATCTGCACTTAACTTCGTCACCTTGATCTGAATGACTCCCAAATCGTTCATGGTTGCACCATAGACCAAGTCGCCAATACCCTTTGCTACTGGCATACTCTCGCCAGTCAGCATTGATTCGTCAATTGAAGTCTCACCTGCTATCACTTCGCCATCAAGGGGTATTTTCTCACCAGGTTTTACTAATAAAATATCTCCTTTTTTTAATTGATCAATAGCCACATCACTTGCTTGACCAGCTACTAATAAGTGTGCCTTCTTAGCCGCCAATGACATCAGTTTCTTTATGGCCAGCGAGGCGCTGCCCTTACTTTTCTCCTCCAGATACTTACCCAATAAGATCAGGGTAATGATAATTGCTGCTGTCTCAAAATAAACATGCCCGGTTGTCAACATTGCGTATAAAGAATAAAAATAAGCAGCCAAAGTGCCGACAGAAACGAGAGTGTCCATATTAGCTCTCAACCTCTTAAGTTGAAGCCACATACCACGATGAAATTGCCAACCAATGATAAAAACCACGATAAAAGCCAAATCGTGCAAGATCCAATTTTTTAAACTAACGCCCCAAATCTCAAATGAGAAATCTAGAGAGATGAACATGGAAACAAATAAGGGTAAGGTAAAGATTGAACTCCAAATAAATTTATGAAAAGCCTTTGTGGTTGTTTTGATCTCTTGTTTATCGCTATCCTCCTCCTCAATAACATGATAGTCGCCAGCCTTGCTGATAGTTTCTATCAAATCACCGTGACTGATAACTTCACTGTTAAAATCTATCGATGCTTTGCTAGTAGCATAATTCACAACTGCCTTACTAACACCATCAACTTTGTTGAGATCTTTCTCAATAGTCAAGGCGCAGGAGGCACAATGCATACCTGCTATTTTTAAATTAATATTTTTTAACATCTCAGAGACAATTAATTATAAAATCGTCGTTCATATTCTCTAAAATTATTATACTGAGCAATTTGTTTGCCCAACAACTTTTCGTGACAAAGAGTAAGTTGAATATAATAATAAAATCAAAGCCAAAATGATGAATTCCACACCGTGGGCTGGTAAAAAAGTAATCAAAACTGCCGTAAAGCTATAGCCAAACAATGTAGATAATAATACTGAACCACAAGCTGCACAGCCAACGCCAAAAAAAGAGATAACCATACTAATCAAACTTGTCCCAGTCTGTTTGGTTATGGACCAACGTTGTCGATAGTGATAAACCAAAAGTGAAGTATTGAGACCAAAGAATAAAGCTACAAAAAGCATCAATACAAAAGTCCACCAATTGAGAAAATTACTCATTGTGGCAAATAATAAACTAATAATAAGTTTGAACTTTACCACAGTAGTCAATAATGGCAGAGTAAATATTTGTCCGATCAGTGCGCTATTGTGAAGCCAATTAGTTATCACATAAAACAGTATGGCAATGCCGAGAGACAACAAAACATACTTTTTATTCCTAAAAACGTGTTTTAACCCCTGATCTACCAATTTAAATGTCATAAATACACGATAATTGTTTACGTTCCTTTATTATAACCCAATTACTATAAAATAAAAAAAGAGACCCCTCCACTTTAAACGAATGAGTCTCTATATTTTCAGATTTAGACAACGTGAATTCCGGGCTTGCCACGATCATGGTAGATTCGCAACAAGTCATTGGCAGCATCTTACTCCTTTGACGACACCAATATCCGATCGGATTGACATGATGACAGCCAATAGCTCAAAATTGCACGGCTGAAGACTGATACTAAAATCTATCTTCAAAAGCGCCTCGTTTATCTCCACTAAACGGCACTTTGCATCCGAAGAATCAGTGTGTTTGAAAATGATGTAGAAACGATTACCACGATCCTTGATCGCCTTATCAATATCTGGACGAATATGCTTTTTCACAAGAAATCCCAACTGCTCAAAAACACGTCTCATCATCTTTCTCTGATTAGCTGTTTTACTCTCAAGCTCATGAATTTCAAAAGCAGCAATGCAAGTGATACCGCTCCACCTTTGTTCTAAAGCCAGATAACTTGTAGCCAACAAATTGGTATCTGGATCCAGACATTTTATCTCTAACTGAAAACGTCTTTGACCAATCAAAGTGGTAACAATCTTTGACATTCTATCCAGCACCACTTGATTCATCGTGAATCTATCTTCCAGACGCACAATCATCACCCCATCAACCTCATTATTGAAAAAAATTGGTATCAAATAAGAAACAATTGGTCCATCAACAGCCTGAATCACTGATCCAGATTGGTTCAACAATTCCTGCTGATACTGCATAATGTCAAATGACCCATTGGTATAATCACCAACAATTTTTTTCATTTGCAGTCGACCATCAACCAAATAATAAAAAATGGCTGTCGAAAAGCGACAATCAACCAACAATTCAAGCATTGTCTTGTCTAGAAAATTGTCATAATTGAAACCATAATCTCCAGCAATGCTTTCAATATAGTTCCATTTTCTCACTAACTGATCTTGGTGATCGACAGCTGAAGTCGGCTCAACTGATGTGCTCATATCCCTCCCTTGTTCCTTTTTATATTGTGGCGTTATCAACGAACTGCATGATATTAAAAAAAGTTAATCATATTTCTAAATAATTGTCAAGACCAAACAAAAAAATAATCCCCTTGATTGTCTTTTTGTATATTTGAACTATTTCCTTTTATAAAATCCAATGATCCAACTGAAAGCTAACACTATCAAAATAATAGGTAACCATGGAATAGAAGTAACAAGAATATTCAAATCATTGAGTAGCCAGAAAATACCAATCAATAACATAATAATAGCAAATGTTGGGAAATGCCCACGGCAACAATGATGCCCCGGTGTCATTGGTGTTTGTCCTTCGTGCATAATATCACCTCCTTTAATTATATATATTGATTATACCACATAACAATTGTAATTTTTGCTAATTTATTTTAAAATGAAGTCATTACTAGTAAATATACTAATATGAGTAAAGAGACTGAAAATTTCATAATAGATATACTAGCTCTAGCTAATATTGAGATTAATGGCTCTCATCCTTGGGATTTGCAAGTACACAATGAAAAGCTCTACAAAAGAATACTTAGCGGCGGCACACTTGCCTTTGGTGAATCATACATGGATGGTTGGTGGGATGTCCCTAAACTAGACCAATTCTTTACCAAAGTATTATTTGCTAGACTAGACAAAAAAATCCGTAACTGGAAAACATTGGGTCTGATTATTAAATCTAAAATTACTAATCAACAAAATTTTATTCGTGCTTGGAAAGCTGGCAGAGTACATTATGATATCGGTAATAAGCTATATACCAGAATGTTAGATAAACGCATGATGTATAGCTGTGGCTACTGGAAGAATGCTGACACACTTGATCAAGCTCAAATAGACAAATTAGAATTGTGTTGCCAAAAACTCCAATTGGAAAAAGGGATGAAAGTTTTAGACATTGGTTGTGGTTGGGGTGGCTTTGCTAAATATGCAGCTGAGCACTATGGTGTTGAGGTTATTGGTATTAATAATTCTAAGAACCAAACTAAACTAGCTCAAGAATCCTGTAAAGACCTACCCGTGACAATCAAATTTATGGACTATCGAGATCTTGAAGGACAATATGATCGGATCATATCAATTGGTATGTTTGAACATGTCGGCTACAAAAATTATAAATTGTATATGAAGATAGTCAGCAAGCTTCTTAAACCAAAGGGTCTATTCCTACTTCATACCATTGGTGGTAATAAATCTGTGATCGCTACTGAACCGTGGATTGATAAATATATCTTTCCTAATTCCATGTTACCATCAGCCAAACAAATTGCTAATGCTTATCAAGGGATTTTTATAATGGAGGACTGGCACAATTTTGGTCCAGACTATGACCAAACACTGATGGCTTGGTATGATCACTTTATAGAACACTGGGCTGAGATCAAAGATGACTATGATGATCGCTTTAAAAGAATGTGGACTTACTATTTGCTCAGTTGCGCGGGCTCATTTCGAGCTAGAAAAAACCAGCTCTGGCAAATAGTCCTTTCCAAAGGCGATATCACCAAATATCAAGGCATTCGCTAATAATATTCTCAACCAAGTAGGCTCTCCGTCAACTAGTGTGATAGTTTAGTATCCAAATTAGTGGCAAAAGGCTAGTGTCATTTTAGCAATATAAGTATCAATGTTTCTAAAACCATAGCTCACTCTTTTAATCAACTTAATCTTCGTATGACAACCCTCGGT
>PFMC01000084.1 GCA_002785295.1 Candidatus Komeilibacteria bacterium CG_4_10_14_0_8_um_filter_37_78 | reverse complement strand
GAAACCACATCTAGAATCAAACCATGCTGGTGATCAAAAACAAAAATGACAATCAAAAAACTGATCGCTATTAAATAATACAGATAGGATAGCCAAACAATAAAACTTACCATTACTACTGGCGCAACTAAAACAAAATAGCCCAAGACAAATAATATGGCAGTGGCCAGCTCTACCAAGGGATACTGCCATGATATCTTGGCCTGACAATAGCGACATTTACCTCGTAGCCACAACCAGCTAAAAACAGGTATTAAATCCTTAACCCCTAATTGATGCTGACATTGCGGACAGTGAGAATGACCTTTGACAATACTATCCCCACTATGCATCCGATAAATCACGGCATTGAGAAAACTGCCAATAATTAGCCCTAAAATGAAAATAAATAAATAAATCATAGCTCAATTATACCATTTTTATGAGTATCAAAAAACCCACCACGTCTGACGTGGTGGGCTTATAAATACCAATCTATGAACAAGAAATCGCACCCGGACTTGCTATACATTCATTGCCGTTCCAAGTTGCATTATCATTCTCCAACACGAAAGGTAGAGTATAAGTAGAAAACGGAGTTTCTGAAGTATACGTATAAACATTAGACCCTGAATTCTGTGGATCAAGGGGCACTGTGACCATATAAGTAGTACCAGTAGCTGCAGCAGCAAAGCCACCTGTACTTAGAGTGTCAGCGGCAGTAGTACCAATAGCAATTGCAGCTCCAGCTGGATACGCACCCGCATCATTATAATACATATCTAGTGCTGTCTGGATCTGACGAATATCAGATGTCCTTCTTGCATCTCTAGCTTTAGATCGAGCAGAGTTTAAAGATACTACTGCTAAAGTAGATAATAAACCAATAATGGCAATCACTACTAACAGCTCAATCAAAGTAAAACCTTTTTTATTTTTCATAAGTTTAATCCTTAGCTTACTATTAAGTAAACAAAATAATTGATAAATGTTATATAAAAGTTATTCACAACTAGCTATATTATATAATATTTTGACAAATTCGTAAACAGTGTCTAGAACTGATTAGCTAAATTGTACATTGGTAGAATAATAGCCGCCACCATGCCACCCACAGCCACACCAATCATCACCATAATAAAAGGCTCAATCAAACTAGTTAAATTGGCAACAATATTCTCAATTTCTCGAGAATAAAACTCAGCCACCTTGCTTAAAACCTCATCCAAACGACCTGTTTTTTCCCCCACACTCATCATTTGCGAGACTAAATTAGGCACAATTGGTGAATCCAGCATTACCTTGGCTACTGACTCGCCATCTTCAACAGTTTTGATGGTTTCTTCGATCACGGCCTGATAAGCTGTATTACCAACCACTTCATTGACGATTTTCAAACCAGTGGTCAAGGGCACGCCACCAATGACTAGGGTCGCTAAAGAACGAGTAAAACGAACCAAATAAATACGTTGAAACAATTTACCAAAGACTGGCAATTTAATTAAAAATAAATCCCAAGCTTTTCGTCCGCCTTTAGTCTTTAATAGATAACGAAAGCCAACGATTAAGGCAATAATAATGATCAGCATCAACCACCAATAATTACGCATGGCCGAGCTAGTCCCGATCAAGATCCTGGTGGCAATTGGTAATTCTTGTCCAGAAGCAGTCAACATCTCAGTCAGTTTGGGAATGACAAAAATCATCATAATTACTCCCACCACCAGCAAACCAGAAATAATAAAAACAGGATAAATCATCGCCCCTTTGATCTTGCTCCGCAAGTCATAGTCTTTTTCCAATTGATCAGCCAGATATTGCAAGACCTCATCTAGTTTACCTGAAGTCTCACCACTTTTGATCATACTGACATAAAAGTTAGAAAAAACTTTACGATGTTTTCCCAAAGCAATAGAAAATTTTTGACCACCATCAACTTCATCAGCAATTTCAGAAATGACAGTTTTGAAATAAGCATTGTCTGTTTGTTTGATCAAAATCTTCAAGGCTTGGACAATGGGCAAGGTTGCGGAAATCATCACTGATAGTTGGCGAGAAAAGACAACAATATCCTTGGGCTTCACTTTTTGAAACATCGCTAGATTGACGGAAAACTTTTTTCCTTCACCCGAAACCTCTTCAATACTAATAATCGATAAACCACGATCTCCCAATATTTCTGAAGCAGCCTCAAGATTTGGTGCTTCCACCATACCTTCACTAATATCTTCGCCTTTATGGACGCGATAATGAAATACTGCCATTTAAAATTTCTTTAATGAATTCTCAAAATTTACTTTATCAATCACTTCGGGTAGTGCATCCCCTTTGGTCACTTCTCCTGTCCGGACCAAATCGATCAATGAATTGTCTAGAGCCAACATACCATTGTCACGATTGGACTGTAAAATACTAAATATTTGATAAAGTTTATTTTCTTTGATTGAGCTAGCAATTGCTTGATCCATCAACATCAATTCACAAGCCAGGGCCAAACCACCACCAACACGTGGTAATAACCGCTGAATCAAGGCACTTTCAAGATTATTAGCCAGTAATTCTCTGATCCAATCACCTTTGTCATCAGGATAAGAGCTAATAATCCTTTCCAAAGCCAAAGTCGTAGTCTCGGTAGTCATGATCACGAGCACTAGTCGTCCAGCTTCAGCATGCCTCATTACTAGACTCCACTCTTCATGAGTAGTCAAACCATTGACCAAGAGCACATTAAAATCCTGATCCAAAGCTTGCTTTAAACCACCCAAAACTGTAGTGACGTCTTTACCCACTGCTTGTTGAGAAATAATGCTCTTATTATTGACTAAGATAAATTCAATATTATCTTCAATGGTCAATATTTTCTCACTACGCTGATTATTGATCTCATTCAAGATAGCGGCCGCTGTGGTACTACGTCCTGAACCAAAGGATCCACCAATCAAGACAATCCCTTTTTTTAAATTCACAATATTGACTACTCCTTGAGGCAAACCAAGAGAACTCAACTCTGGTATCATCTCCGGTATCAAATGTAAACTGATCACGGGCATGCCCTTTTGAAAGAAAATCTTGACCTTCAAACGCATTTGATTTAGCCACTCATAAACGGTGGTAATTTGTTTGTCTTTTTGTAGCTGCTCTTGTTCTGTCTCAGACAATAAAAAATCGATCATCTGTTTGATGAAATCAGGTGTGCTGATCTCCTCATCTTCGAGCATTGTTAGTTTGCCACTCGTTCTCAAGGCTGGATAGCTACCAGCAACAAAATGCATATCTGAAGCTTTACGTTCAGCTGCTGTACTAAGTAAACGATTGATAATCAATGTATCTGTGGTTGCCATAATGTTTTAATAAATGATTAACTGTCTTCAACCAATGATCTGACGAATCTTTTTGATCACTTCTGCTGGCACAAAATGTGCCTTGATCAAATAATCAGTGGCTCCAAGCTTCAAACACCTTTGCACATCTTCTCGGTTGCCAAGATTTGTCAAAATAATCACTGGTATATCTTTTGCCTCCTGATCCTCCTTAATTTTTTGTAATACTTCGAAACCATTCATCTCAGGCATCAATAAATCCAATAAAATCAAATCTGGTTTATTTTTATTTAATAATTGCAATCCTTTTTTGCCATCCAAAGCCGATACGACTTCAAACCCTTCTACCTCCAATTTAGTAGCATACATCTGTAACAAAAAACTGTCATCTTCAATTAATAATATTGTCACTTTTCCTGTCCCCATATCGATATTTACATTAATACGTATTTGTAATTCGTAACTTTTAATCCACAGCCTCTTCTTGTCTAGTAATACGAATAACTTCTTCTGCTGTTGTTACACCCAATAAAACCTTCATAAAACCGTCTTGCTTCATATCATAAAAGCCCTGACTTAATAGCTCAGCAGCAAATCTCTCTTTATCAAAATCCTCAGCAATGATTTCGCGCATTTCATTATTAATAGAAATCAACTCACCAATACCAATTCTACCTTTATAACCTGTCTGACCACAATGATTGCACCCCCGACCATGATAAAACTTCATTTTATTTAAATCAATACCTTTGTATAAAAACTGTGGTTTAACTTGACCCAATAGCTTTTTCACCTCTGCCACTGTCTCCTCGGGAATATTGTGTTCTTCCTTACAACGATCACAAATCTTTCGAATCAAACGTTGGGCAATGATCAAGTTCAATGTCGAACCTAACAAAAATGATTCTGCCCCCATATCCAGAAAACGAGGAATCGCACCCTGAGCGTCATTGGTGTGCAAAGTAGATAACACAAAGTGACCAGTCAAAGCCGCGTGGACAGCCAACTCAGCTGTTTCACCATCACGGATCTCGCCGACCATGATAATATCTGGATCTTGTCTAAGTAGTGATCGCAAACCAGAAGCAAAAGTAAAACCAATATCAGCATGAACTTGTGATTGATTAACACCATTAACAAAATACTCTACTGGATCTTCCAAAGTTGCAATATTTACTCCGTCGCTATTCAAAATATCCAAAGCTGAAAACAAAGTCGTTGATTTACCAGAACCAGTTGGCCCAGTCACCAAGAATAATCCATTTGGTTTCTTCAATTCTTTCTTCAAAATATCAGCATGATGACCGATAAAGCCAAGCTCTTCCAAAGTTGGCGCTTTTTCTGGTGATTCCAAAATACGCATCACTACTTTTTCTTTACCCACTAACGGAATAGTCGAAATACGAAAATCAATATCTTTATCGCCAATATTTAGACGCAAACGGCCATCTTGCGGTATTCTAGTTTCATCAATTTTTAAACTGGCCATAACCTTGATTCTCGTGATAATGGCCGAATGCACGTAGTCAGGCAAAGTAATCGTCGTGTGCAAAATACCATCAATACGATAACGTACACGTGATGCCTCACCCATCGGCTCAACATGGATATCTGAAGCCTCTCCTTCAACAGCATGTCTAATGATGACCGAGACAATCTTGGAGACCGGCGCTGACTTGATCATCTCATCCAAGTCACCTTCTGCTTCTTCTAATTTCTTACCCTTCTTTGTTGTTGCCTTGAGTGAAAATTTTTCTTCTGCTTCACCAAGTACTTCGCCGACTTCTTGCCTCAAGGTGTCATATTTTTTCAAAGCCCATTCATAACTAGCTTTGGAAATGATATAATATTTTACTTTATAATTATTCTTGCGAGCTAAATACTCAATTGCTTCCAAAGCCTGAAAATTTGTTGGCTCTACCAAACCAACTTCCAATTGATCATCTTTGACAGCAAAGACAATCATCTTATAAGTGATTGCTAAATCTTGTGGCAAAATCTTGAGCCAATCACGCTCCATTGGTATATCTCTCAGATCAACATAAGAAACATTGAGCACCTCGCCCTTGATCCTGGCAAAATCTTCTTCATCCACCAGCTGGTCATCAAGAATAATCTTCTCAAGAGAATAATTACTAGCCTGTTGTTTAGCTAGTATTTCATGATATTGAGGGTTGGTGATCAAACCCTGAGTCAATAATTTATTTAATAAAGGATGATCCTTGGGAATATTATTTACCATATATTTACTCAAATTCCTGGGGGATAAATTCAATTATTTGAAATGGCTTTGGATTGCCCAACTGATCAATGCTGACAGTGGGGCTATCAGTACCACCTCTTAACTTTTTATAAATATCATAATCAACAAATTGCAAACTCAAAGCATCGAGCATATCTTGTATTTTACGCAGTTTTCTATTTTGTAAAAACTCTGGTGAGATCGCCACATCACCATCGATCTCTTCTAGTGATACCACTTGATTGCCAAGAAACATCACCAACATACCAATCACACAAGCAATCAAAATAATACCCATGATCATGTTTTTCTTTTTACTTGGTTTTTTCTTAGCTAACATTATCTTTGTTTAAAAAATAAGTTCTAATATTAAATGAATAATTCTTGGGAGAAATATCTTCACCACTTTGACCAACATAGCCCCGTTCACTTAAGGAGCTGAAATCTACACTGATGATATTCATCAAACGCACATTTTCTTCGATCCGCTTCAATAAACTCTTAAATTCATTATAACCACCACCTTCGACATTTAAAGTGACATCCAAAGCTCCTACCCGATCATCAAAGACATTGAGGTTAATCAAATCACCGACTTGAAACTCAATCAAATCACTAAAATCAGCTTTTACTTCATTGATCGATATTTTTTGTAGTGTAAAGCCAGCATCATTGATGATCTTATCAATTTCAACAAATAAAGACTGGGTATTAATTTCACTCGGCAAAATCTTGTTGATCTTGGTCAGGTCAGTGGCATCATTGTTTACCAAAGAAGATAGTTCTTGTTCTAATTTCTTTAATTTATTCAAATAGATCAATTTACTATCGCGCTCTGATCGTAAATCAGGAACCAAACTAATATTATCTTGACTAATCTTTTGCCACTGCGGTAGTAAGATCAGCATCACGCCAGCAACCAAAACTAAGCCCGCCACTACCATATTCAAATACTTTTGATTTTTATTCAAAAAGTAGTTGATTTTACTGATATCTTTGATTTCCTCTTTTTCCTTCATTCTTTTTGGTTGATAAATGCTTCATCATAAAAAATACTAGGTCGCAAAGTGGCTTGTGCTGTATAGCTAACGCCTACACCTTCATCAAGTGATGCTTCAGTCACATTGACCTGCTCAAAAACATCCATAAAATTCTGATAACCCACTAGTTGCCTAGCAACTTCCGTAAAACTACTAGCATAAGAAGTCAGATTGATATCTGGATTGATAATGCTAGCGGTAAATCCTTTATAATAAACTGAGGGTAAGGTAACCTTTTCTAAAATGGCAAAAAATTTGGTCCAGTAAATATGGGTTCTTAATAAATCATCAACTGTAGCTAGCTTGATTTGCCAATCTGCTGCCAGACCAATCAAATCATTGTACTGACTGATATTAGTATCAAGTTGCTCAATCTCCACTTCCAAAGCCAGACTTTCCTCTGTGATTTTTTGACCATACAAAGACAAAGTCCCAAAGACCAAAAGTATCAATAACAAACTAAGACCACCCCACACCAAAGCCATTGATAATATTTTATTATTGGATTTGAAGCTAATTGACTGTGGTAAAAGATTGACGTCATATTCTGGTTCTGTCTGATCTATTTTATTGGCTAAATCTGTTTTTTTATCAAATGACGGGTTTGGTTTGCGCGGTTCAATACTTGGTGTTAGTAGCACGCTTTTTGCCACTGGCATTGCTAAATCAGGATCAGTAGCGACTGCTTGTTTTTGATCTTTGGGTAGTGATTGCAAAAGACTGTTCAGCTTATTTTGCTGCTTTTTGGGTGGGTCATCAAAACCACTTGCTGAATTAGCAGTTTGCTCTTGATCCTCAGTTGGTGGTAAAAAATTAATCATTTCTTTGGTTCAATATCCCGCATAGCTAGACCAACAGCCACAGCCATTCGTGTTCCTATTTGGTCCAACATTGGTTTTAAATCATCATTATAGTTGAGATTGGTCCAAGGATTACCAATATACACTGGGATATTAAATAAATTTAATAAATAATCTGGTAAATTTGGTAAATAAGAAGAACCGCCAGCCAATAAGATCTTTTCAATACCCTGACTAGACTGACCGCGGTACAGATCAAAGACATACTTGATTTCATTGATGATTGGGCTAAGAGAAGCCTCAATCGTCTTGGGGATACCTTTTTTTGCTTCTCCCAAAACCAAACCAAAATCCCTCTTAAATTGTTCAGCCCGCTCTTGACTGACATTGAGACTAGCCGTGATCGCTTTGGTGATCGTCAAACCACCGACATCAATACTACGATTGAGTACTGGTATTCTATTTTCAATCACACAAATATCTGTCGTGATCGAACCAATATCGACAATCATCGTTAATTGATTGTCATCACCCAACAATGACCTACTCAAAGCAAAAGCTTCTGTTTCTAAAGAGACTAAGTTTAATCCGGCATTACGAAAAATCTCTAAATATTTGCTGACCAAAGTCTTGGGTGCTGCAGTGATCAATACTCTGATATTCTCTTCTGGTCGAGAAATGATCTTATTGGAACTAAACTCCCCTTCTTTGAAACTGTGACCCTCAACTATTGACGCCTTTGGTGTTTTCTTTTTAAATAATGATAAACCACCCTTACCCTTTACTTTTTCTCTTTTCACTTGATCTAGATCACCACCAACAATCTTCCAGTCTAAAACCATTTCTTCTAGTGGTAAAGGAATATATTTTTTAGCTTCCCAATTAATCGCCGAAGTTAATTCCTTATGATGCAATTTGGGTAAATTGATCACTGAAGTGAAAACAGCAAAGGTTGGTAGAGCGGCAATAGCTTGAGTGGTGGAAACTCTGGCTTTTTCTTTAAGTTGCTGCAAAGCTTTGCTCAACTTATCCTTGCTCTCTGGTGTATTGTCATGAATGATATCATTGGCCACGTCAACATAGCCAAAAGTATCTAAAATATTTTTGCGACCATCATGCGTCACCTGCACAATTTTAATACTGGCTGTACCAATATCTACCCCCAAAAATGATTTTTTCTTTTTAAATAATTCCATCTTTTATCTTATCCAATTAGGTAAGTAACCAACAATATTGACCAATCCTGGCGGCGTATTGACTAAAGCGCGACCATCATACTCAAATATTTCAGCTGGTGCCAAACCAACAAAATAAACTCGATTCAGAATAATCTGCTTAGCAATGACCATACCTTTCAAAATAAATTGATTACCAGCTACTTCTTCGACAATGATCTCTGAATCATCACCAGTATCGAAAATACCCTGCTCGCCCAAAACAATATAGCTACCCACAATCTGCGATACAATCGGATCAATGATCACATCACCCAAAACAATAAAAGCAACTGAGGCTAACTTTTCCAAACCATTAACAATGCTGCTTTCATAAAACAAGTCTGCATTGATATGTAAATTACCATCAATCACGATAGTACCGGCGCCAGAACTATCACTATTATAAAAAGTCTTATTAGTATTCAAATAATAATCATCTAGCCCAGTGAAGTAGAAAACTTGATTATTCAATTTGCCATCAACGGGTAAAAAACTATCAATAATTCCATAATCTTGCCCCTCCAGATAATTAGCTCCAGCTAAAGTTTGCAGACTAGCCAAATCCAAATTAACAATTGATGATTGATAATTACTACCACTTGACTGTGGGAAATCCAAATCAATATTACCCAATAAACAGCTCTCACTACTAGTAAGATTGATACTATTACCCTGTCCTGACAAAATACAATATGTCGCATTGTATAAGCCTTCTGGAGCTTGTGAACCACTGATTGTGCCACCACTATAAATATCACTATACTGAGTTTGTAAATATGGTCCACCACTAAAACTATCTTCAAAGCGAACCCAGCCCAAACCTGTGTCGCCGCCACTCCAAGCCCAGCCAACCAAGCGATTATTGTCATTCATTCTTGTACAATACGTATTCCTTGAAACTCCCGTACCCCACTGACAAGTTTCACTGGCCCGAAATCTGATCCAAGCATTATTGCGAAAATCATTATCATCAAAAGTTGCCACTGCCCAACCAGAAATAATACCGGTCTCCAAGTTCATCTGCGCGGTATAAGGATATGAATCTCCACCTTCTATTGTCGGTATCGAACCATAGATGCCTCCTGTTTGAAATGATACCCAACCAATATTATCAGCCCACATATTACCTCCCAAACTACCTGACAAAGGATTATACGTGACTCCATAGTCCACAAAATTCAGTC
>PFMC01000070.1 GCA_002785295.1 Candidatus Komeilibacteria bacterium CG_4_10_14_0_8_um_filter_37_78 | reverse complement strand
TAGAAACATTGATACTTATATTGCTAAAATGACACTAGCCTTTTTGCCACTAATTTGGATACTAAACTATCACACTAGTTGACGGAGAGCCACGCCTTATTCGTTCTTTAGTCATTATATGACTGGGGTTAAATAAGATGTTTACTCGGCCCTATTGTGAAAAAATAAGCAATCTACTTCTTCACCGCCATGCTTCGCCTGTACTAGTAATCCGACTCTCTCTATGCGAGGTTATAAATAACCGCGGCTGTACCCCATAATCCACACATAGATGTATTTTTGATTGCTAAAAATGCGATCCAGATTACAATAAAACATAATAGCATGTATATACTATTATGTCAAGTGCTAAACTAAACCATAGATTATGTCTATAAAAAATCCTATAATTCTACTAAAAATCCCTAATCCGAAAAAACTATCAGCTATTAATAGTATTAATAATAACCAAGGACCATTCTGAGACAAAAACACTTTTACACTATTATATTTGGCTGGTAAGATATCAAACAAGAAATTTGAACCATCAAGTGGTGGAATAGGAATCAAATTAAAAACCATTAAGACAACGTTGATAATAATCAAATAAGATAAAAAAACTATCAAATAACTATCTACACCAACTAACTGCCAAACAAAAATAATCTTGAGAATAATCACGAAAAGCAAAGCGCTGATCAGATTGCTAGCCGGCCCAGCTAAACTGACTAAAGTATTGCCCCACTTCTTATTCTTAAAATTCAAAGGATTGACTGGTACTGGCTTAGCCCAACCAATCACCAAAGGGCTGCCTGATAAAATCAAAATAGCTGGCAACATAATAGTACCAAACATATCCATATGTGGAATGGGATTTAAAGTTAAGCGATTATTCAATTTAGCTGTCAAATCCCCCTGCTTAAAAGCGACATAAGCATGAGAAAACTCATGAATAACAATCGCGTATAAAATCGATAGTATTTTAATAATAATCAACATGGTCTTGACGTTTACTTAATAATAGTATAAAGTATTAACGCTACCTATTATACCTTACAATTAAATATTTAGAAACATGGCTAAAAATTGTCAAATCTGCAGTCGTGGCACCACTTCTGGCCAACAGAAAAGCCACTCCCAGATTAAAACTAAACGTGAGGTAAAGATAAACTTACAGACCAAGACAGTTGATGGTAAAAAACTAAGAATCTGCACTAAGTGTATCAAAAATTTTCGTAAATAAAACACCCTGTCATTCGACAGGGCTGTTTTTTTATTGTGCAACATGTTTGTGTCCCAAGCGATAAGCCCAGAACATTATAAGACCGATGAGAATTGATAAGAACACTCCCCAAACGCAACAGATCAAAATAAATATGGCCAGCAAGACAATGCCGATCATAAATAAAATAAATCTGCCCATTGCCAGTACTCTCATATTTATCTCCTTATCGCTTTTAAATAACACTAATGTTAGAACGTTATAAAATGAAAACACTTTTGTCAAACCTATCAGCCCAACTTACTACCATTCTTTACTTGTCTCTCTGGGATAGCCATCACCACCTTGCCATCTTCACGATAGAAACCAGTTAATAAAAATTCGGATTGGAAAGGACCAATTTGTTTAACCGGAAAATTAATCACACCAATGATCTGTTTGTCCAGTAACTCTTCTTTGGTATATAAATCTGTGATTCGAGCACTCGATTTCTTGATACCGTGTTCACCAAAATCTACTTCGACTTTGTAAGCAGGAATTTTAGCTTCTGGAAAATCCTCAACTTTGATGATCGTACCAACAGCTAAAAATATTTTTTCAAATTCATTCCAATTTATTTCTTCCATATTTTTTATATAATTTTACTCTGATTACTAAACAAGTATTTCCTCAACCCTAAATCTAATGATCTTAACTCTGTCATCAAGTGTAATAGTCTTTCCATAATAATTTGAAAATATTTCACAAACCTCTTCGATACTCTCAAATTTATCTTTCATATCTAGTTCAGTTAAATCGTGCACAGCTTTAATCACCATACCAGTAATAACTGCTTTAGCAAACTCTTGACCATTGTCACTATTCACTAACAATAAATTATCATCAATAATAAGATCCTTATCATCAAAAAATCACCAAGTGAAATCTTTTTCGCCCTTGATTATTTTATACATTAAATCATTTGTAAATTTGATAACTTTCATTTGACTTCTAATAAACTGGTCAGGGTGAGAGGATTTGAACCTCCGATCTCCGGACCCCCAGCCCGGCACTCTAGGCCAACTGAGCTACACCCTGCTAATAAATTAAGCTTAACAAAATAAAATAAAAACGTCGAGCCTGGCTCGGCGATTTTAAGTTCTTACCATTGCAGTTCTCGATTGGAAGTTCCACAATAACAACCGGGCAGTTATTACAGATCAAATAAGATATAGTAAAACCGTATCTCGTTCAATCCTGTAAAACTATCGCCGCTGGGTGCTTTAGAACTAGAATCACAATCCTAATTCACGCAAACTCCCTAATACAAAGGTTATAGAGCTTCAATCTACAACAATGATAAGAACACTTTCATTATATAAAGACACCTTTTTAATGTCAATCAAAAGGAAGCTGACAATTGTTGTCAACTTCCTATTTCATCATTCGTACTTGCTAAGATTAGGGATTCAGTCCACATTGACACTTAGTTCTGTCCTGTGGATTAGTTTTATCTCTTGCAAAATAAAACTTTCTAATTGCTTCTTTTAGCTTTTGACAAGCACATTTGACGATTGGTTTATCTTTTTCTTTTGTCATCATAACCTCCTATAGAAAACAAGCTGAGTGAGCCTCTTCAGACTCACTGAAAGAGCAATTGCAATGCACCTCTGCATCTGTCACTCTTTCTTGGCAGTGTCTGGCATCATATTGCTGATGAGCATGTTCATCAAAGACAACAATCTGACCAAAGATCTCACTGGCTCTATCAAATCCCCCACCCTCGACAGGTGGCATTACTTGTTGAGACATTGCTAACTCCTTCTTATTTAATTAGCTAAAACATCTGCTACCATTTTGGCCAAGGTTTTGTGACCACCACATTCACATGGAATCAGCTTGATATTTGTATTAGCTAACATTTTCTTTTTTTTATCTTGCTCACAGTCGCAAGAGACTACAGTGACTGGCACGTCTGCTTGTACTTGCAAGCTACGCGCCATGGCAATAGCTTGATTAAGTGCATTCAAACCTGCATACACGACATACTGTTTCACGTGTTGTACCGAAACTTCGCCGTGATAAAACTGGCCACTGACCCATTACCATACTAGTCAAAAGAATGACTATTAACATGAATGTGTTCTTCATTTTATACCTCCTTGGTAAAATGACTTTATGTTAAAGTTCTTTCATTTATAGGATAGCATATTGTACGGTTATTTTCATCATTTTGTCAAGACCCACCCTGAGGGTACCAACCAGACAGATAGCCAGTGATTTTGTTGTAACTAATAAATACAGTGGTGACTTTTTGTTTCATATGTTCTCCTTTTTGTTAATGTTCATTGATTTTCCTATCTCCATTTGTTAGGATACAAAAAGGTGCAATGGCCATTTTGGTCAATCTGAAGACATGAGGATATTAGGACAGTTTTTACCTATCAAACCCAGCTTAGCTGGGTAAAGACTAACTGTCTCAATTTGCGTCCTTTTTTATAAAAATAATATTACTATATTTTTTTCACCGATTCTTCGTTGGCAAGATTCCTCAATCTAGCTCGTAAGACCCCGTAAAAATAAAGAATTAGCCCTATTTCAGGCTAATTTCCATATCAATAATATAGTTTTTGTGATTATTATCAGATATAAATATTAGCCATTAGTCCACAACCAAAAGTACCGTAATTTGACTCATTACGGTGATCAGACTTCATCCAGGTTGTGAAACAAATGTCTGTCATATATTTATACCTATTCCCGGTATAACAATCCAAACAATAAAGTCAAATCCCGCTGTGTCAGACGCAACGGGATTTTGATATAACAGTTAAATTATAGACTAACTATCTTTGAGGAATAATGTGTGGAGTTGCTTAATTAGAGAGACAACCACTGCTGGTGCTAATAGACTATAAGCATCCTGACCCTCATCATCCTTAATGATCCACTCACTCTCTATTGTTTTGACACTATTATCTGGATTGAGTTGATAGCTATATTCTGGCGTGATTTCATAATCATCCACCAAACCATTAACGTCTTTTGTTGGTATAGAATTTCTCAATAAAATCTTTGGTACACCATGCAAAGAAAAAACCGTTTCAATCAGCTTTTCATCCAATTCTAATCTATCACGTATTGATTCAATACCAGCATTGTCACCCTCTTTTGACCCCATGCGCACATTATTACATTTTGGATTGTCACAGATCAAATAAAACTCTTTCTTTTCTTGATCATAACCCACCTCAGGCGTCGTTAATAGCTTCAAACTTCTAGGTGTATGACATTCTGGACAAACTACTCTATTTTTCATTCGTTCATCTATCACAAATTCTGGAATATCAATAGCAATGAAAACATCTGGATCCTTACGATAGTCAATCAAATCTCGTAAAAACAAAGTATATGATACTTGATCTAACTCCCTAGGAAAGCCGTCTATAAAAATGATCTTCTTTGGCGTCTTATCAATTTCTCTCTTGATCAATGCCAAAATAAACTCAGAAGGCAATAATGAAGCAGTATTTCTTCCCAACAAAGCATCTATTGCTTGATCGAGCGAAATATAACCACGATAATGAACAGATAAATAATCTAATAACTCTTTTTTCTTATCCTCATCAGCCATATCTGTATGGGCACTCCTTACCACATCGCCAACTGATACATGAGCTATCCTGTCCTTACCAAATATTTCCACCATAAATTTAGAGTATGTGCCTTTACCAGAATTTTTTTTGCCCATCCAATAAGCAATAAATGTGTTATTTTCAAAATATTTTTTTAACTCCGTTATCTCTTTACCAACTTTTGCTTCAAAATATTTCTCCCTCTCATCTAGAAGTGACAGATTAAATTTTGTAGTCAAACCATCAACCACAGTCTTAGTTAGTGCTATTGGGTTTTCTTCTTTGTACTTTTTCATAGTGATAATTATATCTTAAAAAATTGATTAATCTTAATAACAAGTTCACCGGGTGTTAAATTGGCTTTAACATAATAACCATTAGCACCAAGGTCTTTCCCCTTTTCTATATCTTCTGCTTGTCCTAAATTGGTCAACATAAAAACAGGAATATTTTTGATCTCTTGATCCTGCTTCATTCTCTCTAAAACTACAAAACCATCAATCTTCGGCATGATAATATCAAGCAAAACCAAATCTGGCTTTTCTTCTTTGACCAATACTAATCCCGCCTCGCCATTATCAGCTAAAATAACCTGATAACCAGACTTCTCAAACTTCAACTTATACATATTAGCTAAAGTATCCTCATCCTCCATAATCAATATTTTTTTGGCCATTACCATGGTTATTATTTCTTAATTAAGTCCATTATAGCCGATAAAGGACTGTCTGACAAGGTGGGCTCAAGCCAATAATTTTGCCCATCCGTATAGAAAATGATCATCCCATCTTGGTCGGTTCGTCTAATTTTGATGTTCATCCTAATCAGTTTTTTCAGTGTCCGAGGGTGAGGATGATTGAAACTATTATCCTGCCCAACTTGGATAATAGCTTCCTGAGGAGCTACAGCTGCTAAAAATTCTTCTGTACTTGAATAATGACTACCATGATGCCCCACCTTTAATACTTCTGAATGCATATCCTGTCCGCTAGCAATCATCTCGACTTCAGACTCAGCAGTAGCGTCGCCAGTCAAGAGAAAACATATTTCAAGAAAACAATACTGATTAATGACCGAAGTATTATTCACATCATCAACTTTCTGACCATTATATTCAATTAAAGGATAAAGAGTTAATAAAAAGCTATGATCATTAAAATCATAATAATCCCCTTGTTTAGTAGTTTGTAAATTTAAAGAATTTTCCTCAATCACTTTTAACCATTCTAAATATGGCGTTGAATCATAATCAATTGAACCTGGATAAAGAATCAAATCAACCCGATATCTTTTCAATACTTCTACTAAGCCAACAACATGATCAGCATGAGCATGGGTCAAAATCATCAAATCAATCTTTCTTTGATAAAATGGTAATTGTTCGCCGAGCTGTGGCAACCAAGCATTATCTGGACCGCCATCAATCAAAATAGTCTTTTTAGCTGGCGTGGTAATCAAGATTGCATCTCCTTGCCCAACATCAAAAAAGACAACTTTCGCTACTTGATCGTTCTGTTCTAACTGATAATAAAAAAGCAAGCTAATGATAATCATCGCGAATAAACTAGCATATTTAATCATTTTTTTTATACCTATTGACATTTGTACGACTTACTGGTAAATTAGGAAATGAATATTATTTGTACATTCAACAACTAACCGAATAAGGAGGACTAGTGAGCTCAATCACTACTATCGATCACGAAATAAACTGTCGCATTAATCCGACTATCATCGCTTCTGGCTTTATCCAACTTTCACACGACCAGCGAGTCCCTGATATCAATCTTGACCCTCTTGGCGAAACACCAAGCCACAACGCGATGTTACATTTTGCTCGAATCGTTAACTGTGGCTTGCATGGCAAATACATCAAAGTCCATGTCCTGACGACAGACAAAGGTTGGCATTGCACTATCACGCCAGCCAATGGTACTGATCTCAATGTTATCCAATATCTTCGTGATCACGATTTAATCCAAGTGAACTAAATCTTGGGAAGCTGCCGCTTAAACGTGGCAGCTTTTGTTATACAAAAAATTGCCAGATACAAACAGATTACAAACCAAATAGAGATGGTAATATTATCAATCACTGCTAAGGAGGATGAACTGATGAGATTGATAACTTCAATTAACTTATTTAAAATATACCAGACCAACCAAAAAAATAGCGACGCCAGTGGCGCGTAAATAAAGCTGATCACAATCGCCAGGATACTAACAATAATAATAATTGGTAAGCTGGGTAATAACATTATATTAGCCACTGGCGCCGCCACAGAGATGATCCCAAATTTATAGACGATCCATGGCAAAGTAAGGACTTGAGCTGCCAAAGTGGTCTTTAAGATCGCTGTCAGACCACCAAGTTGTGGTATTCTCTTAAAAAGTTTATCCATCACCGGTGAATAAAAAATCAAACTAAGAACTGCCAAAAATGACAACTGCCAACCCAAATCAAAAATGATTAATTTTGGATTAATAAGCAGTGTAGCGGTGGCAACAAAGATCAGGGCGCGATAGCTTTGATTGAAACGACCAAAATAATCAGCAATCAAAACAATCGCTCCCATAATACCAGCTCTCACTGCCGAAGCTGGTGCCCCGACCAAAATTATAAAAATTGCTAACAATGATAAAGCAATCGGATAAGCCACTTTCTTTGGTAAATATAAAACAGCTAATAAACGAGCGATTAATAAGGAAATAATACTGATATGCATGCCTGAAATTGCAATCATATGGGAAACACCAGCCCGACTAAAGTTGTTTAATAGCTCGTCTGACAATCCCCTTTTACGCGCTAACAAAATAGCTGACAATAAACTGCTCGCTGGTTCATTAATATTTTGTTTGAATAATAAATGAACTTTGTCCTTAAACTTCAAAATATTTGCACTTAAGTAGTTTCCCTGCTCAGTAGCTATTAATTCTATTTTGGGACTATAACAAAGGGAATAAATATCATAGCGCGATAAATAATCATCATAGGCAAAGTCATCGATTTTATCGGGTTGAACTAACTTGCACCTGACTTCCAATTGGTCACCATAATTATATTCGGGATATAAATTGCTTTTCACTAATACCAAACCATTTACCGCTTGCCACACATCATCCACTAAGACCTGACTAGTCTGTAATGTTAACTTAATATGATCATTTCTAATATCTGGTTCCTTAGTTACGATTCCTTGCCACTGCATTTCTGACATTTGTTTAAACTCTAAACCAGCAGAATTATTATAAAATGCAATTTGTTCTTCATTAATTTCTGGATGTGAAAATTGCAAACGCACTATGCCAAACACTATTGCTATCAGTACTAATAAAATAAATTTTATCTTTTTTGTTTGCCAAAATAAAAAAATGAGTGGCACAAAGATTAACAAATAATAAAAAGTCAAATCAAGATCTAATTGATTACCCAAAACAATGCCGATCATATAGGCCAGGGAATATATTATTATTCTGTTATTTTTTGTAAACATAAAAGGCCGCTGTTTTAAGCGACCTCGATATTAAATTATTCTTTTTAGTTTGATTTGTCAACAACACTGGCAGAGGCCGGGCCTCTATATAGAGGCCCGGCCTCTAATAGAATCTTCTTGTTTCTATCGAATAAATAGAGACTTTCGACTGTTTGAACTTGACTAAAAACCCCTTAAAAAACAACAAAGAATTATTTAGAAAATAAAACTTTTAAGCCGTGTCTTAATTTATCAAGATGTAAACGGTAACCCCAAACTACTCCCATGAATAATCCTAAAGAATCCATATAGACATCCATCATATTGCCATCTCTGCCTGGCACCAAAGCTTGGTGATACTCATCAGACAAGGCAAAAACAAAACCAACCAAAAAGGCTAAGATAATTATCAGCAAACTATTAACCCTTCCTCCTTGCTGAGACCAGTGTCGATAACCATACAAAAGTTTTGTAATCAATAATGCCAAAATAGTATAGACAAAAATATGAGCTGCTTTTTTAAATATTATATCCCACAAATCTTCTAAACCAATATCTAATCGTGACTGCGCCGAAAGAAAAAAAATAAAAGCCATCCACAAAATTGTGAAGGCTCCATACTTGATAAAGTGAATCAATTTATGCTTCATGTTGCTGCTGTAGTAAATAAGCTTGAATAAACTCAGCCAAATCACCATCTAGGACTTTGTCCGGATCTGTGCTTTGAAAATCAGTTCGATGATCTTTCACCAATTTATAAGGATGCAGGACATAAGAACGAATCTGATTACCCCAAGCTGCGTCAGTAATCTCTCCCTTCAACTTTCTTTTTTCGTCTTCTACCTGCAAATCTTGTAAGATTTGTAACTTACTCTTTAAAATTTTCATTGCTGTTTCTTTGTTTTGCGCTTGTGATCTTTCATTCTGACAAGTAACCACAATACCCGTTGGTTCATGGACTACACGTACAGCTGAATCTGTTTTATTCACTTTTTGGCCACCAGCACCTGATGCTCGATAAGTATCAATGCGGATATCTTTGGGATCAACTTGAATAGCCAAAGCCTCCTCAATGATTGGTAAAATATCAACCATGGCAAAAGATGTATGTCTGGCTTGATCAGCATCAAAAGGTGAAAGCCGAACCAATCTATGAACACCAGATTCACTGCGCAATTGACCATAAGCGTATTTACCTTTGATCTCCAAAACTACATTTTTATAACCTGCTTCTGAACCACGACTAGCACTGATAATCTCAGCAGTCCAATTTCTTTGTTCGGCAAAACGCAAGTACATCCGCAACAACATCGCTACCCAGTCCTGTGCCTCATCACCACCAGCGCCTGAGTTGATAGTCATCACAATATCATAGCGATCATATTGACCGGAAAAAAGAGTTAAAAACTCTAAACTCTGATAAGCATTAGCAATTTCACGATATTTAACCTCAATTTCCTTTAATAAACCAATATCCTCTTCTGCGATTTCTAACATCAAACCCTGCAAAGCTTCAATTTCATCTCGCAAAACTTGATAATTGCTGATCTCATCTTGAATATCTGATATTTCTTTGTTAATACTAGCAGCGTGTTGACTATCTTGCCAAAAATCATCAGCCTTTGCTTTACTAGTTAAATCAGCTAATTTTTTTTCTTGTTTTGGTAAATGCAACAAAGCGGGCAACTTTTCAATCTTACCCGCTAAGTCATTGATATTGGCATTTAATTCTTTCATTTATTCTTGATATTCTTCTAAAACTACATTAACATCCTGATATTCACCACGATGATATAGCTTTACTTCTATTTTATCACCTGGCTGATAATTAGCAATTAATTTCGCTAGAGTATTATCATTCTCAAGCTTGACTCCTTCTATTTCTAAAATAATATCATTCTCGACAATCCCAGCTTTATCAGCCGGACTACCAGGAATAACCGCTAACTCTGTCATGTTTTGACCGCGCGCCACTAGTGCTCCGTAATCAACAGCGAGCTTATTTTCAATAGCCATTGCTTCATTGATCATTACATATCTGACACCCATATATGGTCTGACTATTCGTCCAAATTCTTTCACGCCATTGACCATCTGCTTAGCCCCATTGATGGGGATGGCAAAACCAATCAACTGGCCCTCCCGATTAACTGCTGTATTGATGCCAATGACTTCACCATACATATTAATCAATGGTCCACCAGAATTTCCTGGATTGATCGCTGTATCAGTTTGAATTACGCCTTCCAATTTTTCCGAAGACAAGCCATTGCCAGCTACCACATCACGGCTAAGTCCAGAAACAATACCAGTAGTGACTGTATTGCTATATTCACCCAAAGCAAAACCGATCGCCACCACTGACTCACCAATATTGATACTCTCTGAATCTCCCAATGATAAAATTGGCAAATCACTTGCTGCTATTTTTAGAATCGCTAAATCATTGAAAGGGTCTCTACCCAAAACTTCGGCTTCATAAGAAGTGTCATCACTCAAAGTCACGGTATAAGTCGCTGCCTGATCATCAACAACATGTTTATTAGTCAAAACCAAACCATCACTAGAGATGATAAATCCTGTACCCGCACCAATCTGTTGAATCTCTGTTTGTGGCCCTTGTTGTGGTACCTGATATTGAGGCAATTGCCAACCAAATGGTGAGTTGAAATTAAACCAATCCTCAAAAGGAAAAATTGATCCAGTCTGATTATATTGAGTAACTTCTTTAGTAGCTACAATAGAAACTACTGCCGGTGTCGCATTAACTACAATCTGTTCGACTGAAAGTTTGTCTCCACTTCTCTCCCTAATTCCAAACAAAGAACTATTTTGATTATTATCCCAACCAAAATTACTTAAAATATTACCAATGTCCACTGAAAAAAAAGTACCAGCTAGAAAACCGGTGACACCACCAGCAAATGAACCCACTACAACACTAATAATAATAGTAACAATTAATAAATTTTTTGAATATTTTTTGTCATTCATACGCAAAAAAAGTTAATTATTAAGCTCATTTATTATAATCCAATTTATTTTAAAAATGCAAATCCTCTACTTAGGGTATCAAAAAAAGCACGAAAAGGTGCTCTCTATCACAAAAATGATCACTTATTATAATTCAGCAGTTCTTTGTATTGATCTAATAAGATATTTAAAGAACCACCATCAACACTAGGCACCTCTCCTTTGACGGCATTGAGACCTGTAAAATTATGAATAAAGTCACTAGCAAGCGATGGTAAATAAATAATACCCAAAATTATTGGTACAATCACTAATAGTAGTTGTACTAGACTGATGATTCTACCCCAAAAAATATAACGTTTAACTTTCTGATTAATTTCGTAAATTTCCTTTGAGTATTCCAAATTTTCCTGCAGTAATTTTTTTATTTGGTCTTCCATAGAAGCACCGGCGTAGTTTGTCATGGCTGATAGTATAAATATTTAAAATTGACCACATCACCATTCTTTAAAACAATATCTGTCAAATCTTCAGTCCGATACTGATTATTGACCCAGACATGCCAGGTGACACCACTTTCACCAGTCAATTTGTTTTGCAAACGGTACCAATCAAGCCCATTGATCGCCCAATCTTTATTATAATCCAGTTGCAAATCTTCTCTAACTGCAAGATTTTTTAGAGCGGCCCAAAGATCTTTATCATTAATAATAAATAGTTGATCATAAACATCAATCTGACCATTACCAAAATCCAACATAATACTGACTTGAGGATTGGAAAAAGATTGTCTGCCAGTGACAGAAGTTTCTGGATTGAGAATAGTCACTGTATTTTCTTGACCAACCATCACCCCAGCTATCCAAACCACTACAGCTAAAGAAACTAGTAATATTATTCTAATAACAAACCCATGATTAACTCTCATTTTATTTTTTGATCTTTAAATTTTTTATTTCCCTAGTGAAAGATTTTACATCTTCAAAAGAATAATAGACTGAAGCAAAACGGATATAAGCAACTTTATCAAACTTCTTCAACTGCTTAATCACTATTTCACCAAGCTTATTGCTTGTGATCTCATCTCGACGCAATTTCTGAATATCTCTCTCAATCCGATTTAATAATTTTTTAAAATCATCTGAAGTATACGATCTCTTTTCCAAAGCCTTCTCAATCCCCCGTGCCATCTTCTCGCGACTATAATTTTCACTGCGACCATCTCTTTTAACAACAGAAATATTTAGTATCTCCATTTCCTCATATGTCGAAAATCTAAAACTACAATCCTGGCACTCTCGGCGCCTTCTCACAGCAAAGCCATCGGCGATCAGTCTTGAATCCAAAACCTTTGTATCTTTTTTCAAACAAAGTGGACACTGCATTAATTCATTTTCTTTCTGATGAAGGTAGGGATATCTAATTCATCATCTTCTTCTTTAACCTCTATTTCTTTTCTCTTTCTAAACACTTCTGGCATTCGATCACCCTTCTTTAATTTATCATCTTCTTTATCTTCCGGCTTAATATTCAACATTGGATTTGGTGTATAGCTTTTGACTGCAGATACTTCATCTAGTTGTTGCTTAGCATTAAAGCCTGTAGCGATGACAGTGATCTTCACCTCATCTTCCATCCGATCATCAATCACTGCACCAAAAATGACACGCGCATTAGGATCAACCGAGGAAGTGATCACTTCAGCAGCTTCATTGATCTCATACATCGAAACGCTAGCATCACCGGTGATACTAAATAGTACTCCCTTCGCACCCTTAATCGACATTTCTAATAATGGACTATCAATGGCTAATTTGGCTGCTTCTACAGCTCGATTGTCACCACTAGCTCGACCAATACCCATCAAAGCAGAACCGGTATCCTTCATTACTGATTTTACATCAGCAAAATCAACATTGATCAAACCAGGCATGGTGATCAATTCAGAGATACCTTGCACTCCTTGTTTAAGAACTTCATCCACGATCGCAAAAGCATCCAGTAAAGAAGTCTTTTTATCAATCACCTGCAACAATCGATCATTAGGGATTGTAATGATGGTGTCTACCTTATCTATTAAATTATCAAGGGAACGCTCGGCAATATTCCGTCTTTGCGCACCTTCAAAAGCAAAAGGTTTAGTTACCACAGCGACGGTCAAAGCACCTAAATCTTTGGCTGCCTCTGCAATGATTGGTGCGGCACCTGAACCAGTACCACCACCCAAACCACAAGTAATAAAGACCATATCTGTCCCTTCTAGATTGGCCACTATCTCGTCCTTATTTTCTTCAGCAGCACGAGCACCAATTTCTGGATCCATGCCAGCACCCAAACCACGTGTCGTTTCCTTACCAATATGAATCTTTTTATTGGCCTCATTGGCACTCAGTGCTTGCGCATCAGTATTGATACTAACAAAATCAACACCACGGATACCAGCCTTGATCATTCGATTGATAGCTGATCCGCCAGAACCACCAACACCAACAACTTTTATTTTGGCAAAAGTCTCAACGTCTGGTTTTATTTCTCTGGATATACTTTTTATCTTCGGCATAATAATATTAGTTTAAAATTTATAATTGAAAGTCAAAATTTGATTGTTAGTATTTCAATTTTTAATTTTTGATTTTAACTTAAGGTAAAAGTGATTGAAACCAACCCTTCATCCGATCAACGGCCTTTTCTACTGAAGAAAAATTTCCGGAAGTGAAGCTGCTCTTACCACCTGTATGGCGCATACCCCACAGAGCCAATCCCAAGGCTTGAGTGTACTCTGGATCATTAACTTTATCAATAGTAGTATTGACCTCCAATGGATAACCCATAAAGACAGGGAGATTTAATTTCTTCTTTGCCAACTCGATCAAATCTGGTAGCTTTGCACCACCACCAGTGATCACAATACCAGAAGGCAGAAGACCATCTCTATTAATACTTTTTAATTCACTATTTACTATCTCTAGCAATTCCTCTAAACGCGCTTGGATAATCTCTGAAATATATTTTAGTGAAACCATACTACCCTCTTTTTCTGTGTCTGCTATGGCTGATAAATCAATCTCATCTCTCTTTGAAATGTCTTTAGCTATGGCTTGACCGTATTCTAGTTTGATAATCTCTGCTGTCGGAATAGCAATCCGTAAACCAATCGCGATGTCATTGGTGACATGATTGGAACCAATCGGTAAGACTGTGGTGTGTAAAATATTACCTTCTTCATAAACAATCATTGATGTCGTAGCAGCACCAATATTGATCAGACAAACTCCCAGCTCTTTTTGCTTCTTCGTCAAGGTACTTTCAGCATTAGCTAAAATCGAAAACACCAAATCAACAATATCTACTCCAGTACGATAAATACACTTAGTTAGATTTCTAATCTGTGCTGTCAAACCAAGAATGATCTGGGCATTCACTTCAAGTCTGATACCGGTCATACCAATAGGATCTTTGATACCCTCTTGACTGTCGACTGTAAAATCTCTTGGGATGATATGGAGAATCTCATAGTTTGGTGGAGTGGCCACTGCTTGTGCAGCTTCAATCACCCGGTCAACATCATCTTCCTGGATCTCACCATTGGCTTTGGCCACAGCAATCACACCCTTACTCTCTTGAGTCATAATGTGTGAACCTGAAATACCAATGACAGCATTCTCAATCGGGAAACCGACCATTCGCTCAGCCTTCTCCAAACACTCTGAAATACTCGAAACAGACTCTTCAATGCTTTTGATAGAGCCTTTTGTGACACCTTCCATCTCATTATCTGCTGCACCAATGATTTGTACGCCACCATCAGCTAATCTTTGCAGACTAACGATCTTGACCTTACTGGTACCAATGTCGATACCGGTTATTATCTCTGATTGAGCCATAAGCTACTTTATTTTATTATAAAAATTATAACAAAATATAGGGTTTCTGCCAAATAAAATAATATTTCTGCTGAACAATTAATTTGTTCTTAAAATAAATATGGATAAAAAATAATCAGACCAATAATCAAAGCCGCTAAGCTGGCAATCAGCACTGCTGCTGCTACCATATCTTTGATTGTCCCGACATAGTCATGAATCTTGGGCTTTAAAATGTCCATTATCCTTTCAATAGCCGTATTTAAAACTTCTAGAGACAAGACCAAGGCGATCATGCTGATTAAGCTAATCTTTTCCAAAATAGGGAGTTGCCAATAAAACATTAAAACTATCACCATTATAGCAATAACAATTTCAATACGGAAATTGTTTTCATCATGCCAAACTTGGCGTAAACCCTTTAAGGCCCTGAACAAACTTTTGCTAAATTTCTTTAAACACATATCTTTATGTTTTTAGTTTTGTAGTTATTAGTTAATTATCTGATCCCACCAACCAATCAACTATTTAACTTTGTTAAGAATTCTATCTTCGATCTTTTTCATTTCTTGGAAATCTCTTGTCTTGATGTGGTCATAGCCAGCCAAGTGAGCCATGCCATGAACTATCAATTTCTGTAGCTCTTCTCTAAGCGTGACTTTATTCTCTTTAGCTTGACGCTTTGTTTGCGGTAAGCAAATAAAGATCTCCCCCTCATCCTCATAACGAAAAGACAAAACATCTGTTACCACGTCCTGCTGACGATATAGCTTATTGAGATTTTTAATACGCTGACTAATAATACTAATAATACTAATCTCAATATCCTTTAAACGCAAAGAAATAACAGCTTGAGCAGCTGTCTTTCTTAAAACCCTCATTTCTTGGGTAGATAGATCAAAATCAATTAATTCAATAGCCATGTTAATTATTTACTTCTAAAACATCCTCTACTTCCGCATGGATCGCTCCCAGAATCAAGGTGCCATCTGTTAATAGATTCAAATAATATCCAGTATTACTAGTGGATCCCAATAGTGCATCATAGGGAAAATCTGATAAATATTCTGGCACCAAATAATCATACAAATCAACGCACTGCTCCACTATTGTGCGACTACTACTAGCAACCACACAACTATCAGTTGCTGAACCAATCATTTGATAAGTCTCCACATCATCATCAATCTCTGTTGGTAGGGCTAGTTGGTCTACCTGATAACTAAGCAATGCCAAACGAATAGCATTAATATCACTCAATCGTTGAGCATCGCGCAAAGCCAAAGGATCTGCTAATCCAATAGTAATTAAATTAAAACTCTTTAACATCATCTGGTAGGTAATTTCATAATTTAACTGACTAGTGGTACCCATATTATAAATCACTGCATAGACTTTGCTACCCAAACTGAAATAAGTGCTCAAGCCTTCTCTAGTTTGAATACCAATAGTATTATTGACAACTATCTCAGTCAGATCTGCTTTAGTGGCACTAAGATTATATTGCAGATACCATTGCTCAGCAGACAACCCCAAAGGATTATCAATAATGATCACTTGAATAAATTCTGTTGTATTGGAATTGAACAAGAGCTCTGTTTTGTCCTCAGTTAAGGCCATAACTGTCCAATCACTAGGATAATAAATGGAATAATTTTGAGTAGTGTTGATATATTGCTCAACCTTGTCTGAATCAATCAATCGTATACTACCACCAATTGCTGGATCATAAAGATTGACCAATTCTGCCGCGTCTGAATAGCCATCACCGTCAGTATCTACTAAAATGGAGCTAGTATTATAAAGATTTTCTTCAATATCCGTTAAAGTATCATTATCACTATCCAAACCACCAATTAAATCGATCGGTAGAATTGTAGTTTCTGGACCATCGTCAATCTCACCTAAAATTGGCTTGATCATATTGGGATCAGCCTGATACTCCCCTGCTACCAACTTCAAGCCACCTATTTGCCCACCCTGTTCTAGAGCAAAAGTCAGTTTATAAGACTGATTATTATCTTGTGGTAAATAAAGATAGGTACTACCACCGGGACTAGGATTAACCGGAATATCATTTAAATATTTACTAATCAAATCTGTCAAAATGTCTGGATAAGCAGACTTGTCATAATAATACAAAGCCAAAGCCGAACGGAGATCTCCTATATCTGCTATCCTCTGCTCATCTCTCTCCTTTGGTACTTCCTGATCTTCTACTAAATAATCACTATTATTTTCTCCTGGGTTTAGAAGACCATTAGGGGTACCGTCCAAGACGCCTGGATTGACCAAGTTTGGGTTTAACAAATCACTACCTTGATCATAAATATTAGCAGTAAAAAGATAAATGGCGCCAGCAATTAATAAACCAACAACTATTATAATACCAATAATAATCAATAAGGACTTGCTGATTTTCTTAGTTCGTGGCTGATTGAATTTAGTTGGCATAGTGTAAAAATCATCATTGATTGCCTGGCCAGAATCACTACTACTAGGCATGCCAATCTCTGCTGCTGCATCCACACCATTAACAATTATTTCACTATCTCTTAAATTATCATTTGGTATCATACGACTTATCTAATATATTATCCTTTAAGTTTTGTTTAGATTAATTACTATTTCTAATCGCTGAACTTCACAACTAATTACTCGACAGGTAATTGTAAAAGTTTTCCTTCACCGGCTGGGTTATAGCCATTCTTCACTTCATCACCATCAAGAAAAGTATCACCATCAGAATCAGTATTAAGAGGATCTGTCTCATAAAGGACCACCTCTTCATTGTCAAACAAACCATCACCATCACTATCTGGATTAAAAGGATCTGTACCAATTACTGTTTCCTGTCTGTCAGTCAAACCATCACCATCACTATCAATATTAGAATCAATAATCTCAGCAGGTTGATCAATCTGATCTTGACTATCATTGATACTGTCTGTCACTGGTGCGCCCAAATCTGGTAAAGCAGGGTCGCTTTGATTTAAGTTTGAATTTAATAGCAAATCGTTTTCTAAATCAGCCTCCTGAGTAGGGATTGTATAAACGACCACAATAACAACAATAACAGCGATGATAATGATGCTGCCAATGATACTGAGCAGTTTAAAATTAATTAATTTGGCCTTTTTAGCCCCCTTAGTAGCCTTGCCACCTGGCAAAGTGCTGAGAGGCTCTGCTGGCCCCAAATCCCTTTGTGCTGGCTTAGCCTGCATTGGTCCAGGAGTTGGTGGTATAACAATCTTTGGTGCTCCAGGACTAGCACTATCCATAACCTCAAACATATCTTCTGGCTCTTTGTCCATGTCTAGACTTGGCGCTGGTCGCGGTGTGTTGACTGGTGGTATTGCTCCTCCAGCAGCGGCTGGATCATTTATTTTTTTTGCTTGTAAATCTTCAAACATAGTTATTGTTAATTATTTTTTATTTAAGGTCTAATAGATTTAATAATAATTCCACTATTTTGTCCTCTTTCTATAACACAAAGATTATTACAGCCATCACTAGCAAATCTATTACCATCATCGCAACGCTCCATAAAACCATCATCGTTTGGTTGCTGCAGAATACCATCACCACAATATGCTTCATTTTCATTTTGACACTGTGCTGAGCAACCATCATCGTCAAACTGATTTGGTGGTGTATTCTCACACTCTTCATTGATGCCCAAACTGTTTGGTGTCTGTATGATACCATCTCCACAATAATAAAGAATCTCGTTTTGACAAGTTGAACCACAACCATCACCTGAAACATCATTGAAATCGTCACATGTTTCACCACTATCAATTATACCATCACCGCAATAATCTTGTCTGCCCGTAGTACAAGCCTCAGTAATCAACATTTGCAAATTGGTCATATAATCACAACCAGCAGACAAACTATTATTCATAGATATTGAGCAGAAACCATTAACTCCAGTGTTATAGAATTGTTGAGCAGCTGGACATGACAATTCTCGTAATTGTACAAAAGCATCCCTTACCTCTGCTAAATATAAATCTTGCCGAGCAAAATCAAGCTGATCAATATCAATCAACCACTGTAAGACATTAAGATTGTGTCCTATAAAATAAGCTGGCTCTGCATACTCGCTAGTTTTCAAGTCCTGCAATGAATTAAATAAAATATTATTGATCTGTTGTTTAGCTTGAGCGAGTTGATTATTGTTCAATGACTGATTCACAGCGACTAGCTCCGTGGCCAAATCACTATACAAAGCGATCGTTTCAGCCACTGTGTTTTGATAAGTTGACAGTTCAGTCACCAAGTCTTGATAGCTACTAGCAATACCGGATAAACTGTCATTAACGATTGTGTTGATCTCTTGCTTGATAATATCTGCCTTCATTTCTTGATTGATAATATCTTCAGCACTACCACTAGCTAAAATATCAGCAAAATTACTTACTTGATTTTGGAGATTAATCACTTCTGCTTGAGCAGCCGGAATCTGATTATCAACAAGATCGCTCAAATTCGCATGTGCAATTTCTAACTCTTCCTCGGCTGTAGTCACTAGTTCCTGCTGCTCCATCAAATCAGCTAGTAAAGTTGCTAAACTCTGTTGCACTACTTCTAAATTAAGTTCGGCTGAATCCAAGACAAGTAATGCCTGATCATAATTGTTTTGAGCATTATTTAATGCTGTTTGAGCATTATTTAATGCTGTTTGGGCACTAGTTACGGCATTCTCCAATTCTGAAACCGTTATCTGTCTACCAGATTGAGTACTATCAATACCAACACGATTGATCAACATATTTATTTTGCTAGAAACTTCAGTCGGTAAGGTACGATCGACCGCATAATAAAGTTTAAAAATATAGGTTCCAGCAATCAAAGATTTATTAGGCCAAGTAGCGATCTGCATCTCTGGATTAGATGCAGGGTTATTAATAATAGGGCTCCAGTAGACGAGTTGTGTTGTATCTTGCGCCGTATAGTAAAGACGCAGCGGAATATTATATCCGTCTTTTGCCATATCAACTGGATAATTCAATGTTTCTACCCAAAAATTATACGTGCCACTACTTGGAAGATCAAAAGTATAATAAGTAATGAAGCTTCCTAAACCACCAAAATAAATACCATTCGTGATGGGGCTTTTTGCAGTAGTATAATAATAATCCACGCCATTTTTAACCGCAACATTTAGATCATCATTACTGATCATAGCATCATAAGCGGCCTGCGCCTCTTCTAAAGCCAATTCAGCTGCAGTAACAATGCTAGATGCACTCTGCACTGCATGGTCGCTACTAGCCTCACCAGCTGTCGCATTTTCAAAGCTGGCTTGAGAAATGGCCACCTGCGCCTGTGTCTGAACAATATCTTGAGTCAATATTTGAACAGCACTAGTTAATTGGTCATATTCGGATTGTAATTGATTGACATTATTTTGCGCCGCAACCAATACATTGTTCTGTAAATTATTAACTATTATCTGTGCATTTTGTAAATCATCCTGTAAAATAGCCATCTCTATTCCTAAAGCAGCCATCTGATCTTGAAAATCAACCACTTCATCGGTCAACCAACCACGGTCAAAACTATAAAACTCATTAATATTAAAACTGTTAGTTGGTCGTTGACTCAATTGTGCGGCATTGTTTTGAGCAATACTAACAGCTGTTTGTTGACCATTTATAAACCCACCCAAAGCTGTCTGTTGTTCACCAACCTTGTCAGCTAAATCATCGACATAAGAAATCGTTTCATCCCAGTAAGCTAGCTGATTGCGAGACCACTGACCAAGCTCGTGTAGATACTGCTCACTTTGACACTGCCCATCACTATTCAAAACAGTGCTTTCAGCAAATACTTCAGAAAGAAAATCAACAAGTCCACCCACTCCACAACGAGGTAATAAATCACTAACAACATCATCAATCTCTGTTTGTAAATTGTTTAAGAGAACAGTAGCGCTAGTCAATTTACTATCTTCCAAGGCGTCGCTGATTTTCAAAAACTTACTCCGCAAGGCTTGACAACTATTTTTACTACTAAGTAGATTGGCTCGATCCTGACCAATATTATCACTAAGACTTTGAATACTAGCCAAACGTGACTCAGCACTATCACTTTGTAATGCCAAAACATCTCCCACAAAACTTGCCAACCCTTGATCATTATCTACTGCTGTTAAGTCTTCCAAGCGATTTAAAATATTGATCAAACTAGTATTGGCAGTAGCCAAAACTCCAGACAAACCATATTCGACAAGTTCTGCACTATTTGGCTGTGAATTTTTGATATTACTATAATTACCATCACTATTAACATCAGCGATAAAGCTACTAATTATGCTTTCTTTATCAGTAATCGAAATCGAACCACTATCAATCACATTATTGAGCAGTGCTGTGGCTGTATTAATATTATTAACCACGCCCGAAACTTGATCATAATAGTCTGTCAACATTGCTTGATCCGTAGAAATTTGCTCTAGAGAAGCGTCCAGATCAGCTATTTCATTGATCGCATCATTATAATAGACTGACAGCTTCTGAGAAATAAATGCACTGTCATTACACTCCGTTATGACATCTTGCCAAAGATCAATCGTGGCGCATAAACTATCTTTAGTACTATTATAAACACCGCTTAAAGGAGTAAAATTACTAACTCCCACCCTAACCATTAGTTGGCTAATAATTAAGTTGTTTTTAGCATTCAGCTTGGTTACTCGTGCCAAAATATCACTAATATCTTTATTGCTCTCAACTAAACCTTGAACCTCAAGATCCAACTGATCCATAATGCTATTATAACTTTCAGTAATCGTATTAATATGGAGTAGAGATAAATCATTGCTCTGTTGTAAGGACTCTAGCTCAGCTACTCTTTCTTGGGCTTGTTCGAGTAGGGTATTGATCTGAGCATCAGTGGTAAATGAAAATAAATGCAACTTGATCCAATCACCAAAACCATCTAAAAAATAAAAAATATTTTTAGGGGTAATGCCAGCACTGATTTCATTCAACGGCTCAATATTTTGTCTACTCTCAATATCTTGGACGCATTCAGCTACTGTCTCAGCCCGAAGGCTAGTAATATTAAAAAAACCCATTGTCAGTAGAATAACTATTAATATTAAAATATTTTTTTTCATAAACTTAAGACTTATTGATTATCACTATTATCGGCATCATCCTGAATATTGATCGGCTCAACAGCACAATCATTGTGATCAACAAAGAAATCAGGAATATCTGAAAAAAGGTCGCCTTTCCATAAACTGTTCGTAATATCAAATTCCATATTGATCAAATATGAATCATTTGCTAGATAATCATAACGATAAATGCGAGAGCCTAAAGTACAGCTATACTCTTCTGTTGTTTGATTCCAACAAGTGATGGGGTCAAAGCCTGGCAAATCACAGTTAACATGTTGATTAAGAGGATCAACCGGCAAAGTCACACCCAGTTCCGCTCCTAATGCATTTTGCCATGAATCCCAAGTAGAGACAGAGGTGTGCTGCAAATAACTTCCTGAATCAAGTGCTGGATAATTGCCATCACCCAAAACTAACTTAATTTCGCGATAATCTGCTACCCTCTTGGCATCACGTGTCAGCCCTTGTTTGGTAGCCTGACTTGGTATATTAGTATTAAACTCTAGATTATTGACTAACTGATTATATAAATTAATAGTTCCTGGTGAAGCATTTTGAGTGTATGACCAAACAAAAATATTAGTATAGATATCTTCTACTGGTTGATTGACAGCGTTAATATAAGTAGACCGGCCTTCTTGAATCGCTTCATAGCCATCAATACTAGTAGCTGCCGGACTACCCATAATATCTATATTTTCTTGATACCATAATAATGGATCATAATGATAGAAGTTGGTATAAATTCTCAACCCGATACCATCAACACTACCATCTTGAGTATACAAAACATCATACAAAATATTATCTCCCAAATTATTCGATTCATGTGGGTCCAATTCTGGTAACAATTCATCACCACTACCATCTCGGCAATACCAAGTTCTAAAATTATAAGTTGCATTTGTATATTCAACCGGTTCATCACAAACAACAATATCAATCCTCGCTTGATCTGACGCTGATCCATAGCTAATGCCATCAACCTCGCTACTGACATTTACATTGAGGAAGGTGTGACCACTAATAGAATCATTAAACACAGAAATGCTAGACTCTTTTGAGTTTGCGCCATAAATATCAAGCTTATTACTATTGTTTGGCTCATTCTCAACCCAAACATAATCGATCCAACTACCATGCAAAGAATTATTATTCTGATCGTAAACATTAGCAATAAATGGTTGCTCATCGTTATAAGAATTGAATTGATAACTAGCTGGCGCAATCTCGACTCGACTAATTGTACAGTATGAACTGCCAGTATCAAATGACCAAATAAAATCACTGTCTAACTGATTACCCTCAATTGATAATATTCCAGCATCACCACCAATTAAAGTAACTTGATAATCAGTATTTGGATCTAAGAAATCAATTGGCATAATATATAGTTTCCTAAAACTGAATGGCTGCTCACCAGAAATTTCAAAATCAAGTGTTGCTGATACTAAACAACCTGCACTACAAGCTTCATCATCAAAGCTCTCTAATTGTACGCTGTCATCAGTCCCATAAACAAAAGTTGTACTATCCATAAAACCTTCAAAAGTCACAGACGCCTCAGTATTAACACAAACTCCGCTACTAGGTGAACCATAAATACACATTGCTGTATCATAGCTACAATCACTAGGATCACAACCAACAGAACCACCCTGATACAATCCCAAATCTGTACAAAGCGGTTCTCCGTCTGACCATAAAACAGTACCATCAGTATCAAAATCACACAGCTCTCCACCATCTAGTGTGCCATTACCACACTGTGAAGCGCCTACTGGCACCACAATATTATCGTCATTTTCGTTTTGGCAAGTTGCACTACAACCATCATTATCAATATTATTACCATCATCACACTCCTCATTAACTCCATCACTATTAAGCACTTGAATAATCCAATCACCGCACACCAAATCATCAAATTCATTCTGACAAGTAGCGCTGCAGCCATCGCCATCTATATTATTTGGTGGATTATTTTCACATTGCTCATCTGCATCTATATTACCATCACCACACTGTCCATTTGAACCATCATCTGATACGCAAACACAACTATCATTACAAATCAACCCTTCTTCACAAATATTAGAATCAGGTACACAAGTGTTTGGTAAATTACTACACCCCTCCCCCCCACTACTACTATTCAATTTACTAAACGGTAAACTATTACTAAATAAATAGCCATAAACATCAGTATAACCAAAGGGGCACCAGTTTCCAATATGAAAGCCATTACATTCATGGCTAATAATATAAGATTTTCTAACTACAGCTTCACCACTTCTCACTCCTGCTGTAATTGGACCACTAATATTAGTATTACTAAAACTAGTATCATCAACCTCGCAAAGATTGGCACCACTGACCAGAGGTTGGATCAAATCTGAATCAGCACCAAAATTATCACCACTCAACACTATATTATCGTCCGTATCACCGTTATCAGGTTCTAATAAGCATAAATTTGGTCCTGGCACATTATTATTCAAAACAAAGTTAACAGCATTCGAAGTTAAACCCGTACTAGTAGTAACAGCCAACTCATAATCACTTAAACTTAAACCAGCTGGCACTACTCGCACAATCACATTATTAGTCCAAGTATCGCCACAGAAATCTGGTGTAGCAGTCATTGCTGTATTACCCAAATTGACAATCCCTGACTGATCACCAAAATTACGACCATAAATAGTAACATACTGTCCAATTGGACCATTGTTTGGGCTAATATAGTCAATATGTGGAGCGATGTCAAAATTAACTGGATTGGAATTAACATCTAATCCATTTTCATTGTCCAAAACATTCACAAAGACAACTATTGGTTCTTGGCGAATAGCTATATTACTAGGAACAAATCCTACAATACGTTCATTGGCCCATAAATTAACTGTTGCGTATTTATAATGCGCTTCGTCATCGTTAAAAATAACGCGACTATCAATCTGCGTATCACCAAAATTATAACCATGCAAAGTAATTGCTGTATTGCCTTGTCCATAGCTTGGATTAATACTACACAAAATAACAGTCAAATCATCTTCATCCTCTAATACACCCAAGACATCATCTGATTCATCCTCTCCCCTAGCTTTGATCACTCTTATTTTATCACCAGTGCTAGTACCAGCAGGTACTTCAATGACAATTTGATTATTACTCCACGCCCCTTGGCAACCAGCAATAGTAGCAATTTGATTCCCTACCATAACATAGCTACTACCTTGCGGATCACCAAAGTTCACACCATCTATTGTTGTATAGGTAACTACTTCTGGATTCAAAAATACTGTTATTGGATCTATTTCAGTAATAATCGGCACATCAAGATCAACGCTGACATCCATATTATTAGTTACTTGATATCCTTCTTCATTAGTCGTCTCAGTTATAATCTGAGTATCCCCAAAGGTGCGGCCAGTCGCTTCATTGAAAAAAGGATAAACATCAGCAATCGGATCTATTTTGTCATCAAAATTTTCATTTCTCTGAGTCAGAGTTGCTAAACTAGCATTTGCTGACCGCCAATCCCAATCATAATCATAAGCATTTAACAATTGACCTTCTGCCTGACAACTATCTGGTTGACCATAACCCTTGGCTAAGACTGCCACCTCATTATCCTGGTATAAAAATTCCACGAACTCTGGATCTACCTCTACCCTCTCCAAAGTACAGAACTCATCTGATGTGGCAAAAACCCAAGCAAAACTATCTGCTACTTGATCATCATCAGTATCATAATTAACATTCACAAAAGGCCAACCATCGGCAGCACTTAATACGCATTGGCCATCATTATATTCACCAGTGTGCACAATCACCCGGTACTGAGAATCAGCTTGTAGTTCACCAGCATAATTAATAACCAGGTTTCCCTCTGCCAATGAAATAGTTGGATCAATATCTGGACAACTATCAGACAAACATTCAATTTGTACACAATCATTATTTAATATACTGCTTGGTAAAATAGAATGACTAAAATTTACTTGAATTGCCGCGTTCAAACAGGCACTATCGCAAGTTGGTGTCCAGTCAGTTACTTCAAATGGCACGCCAGTTGTAAACATCCAGGTGTCTTCTGTTACGCCAGGTACACCATTATTTTCACATTGTCCAATGTCTGCAATACTACCATCAATACAACATTCTTTATCTGGAGGAGTATTACTTTCAGTACAAATATCAACTGTAAAATTTAAAGTATTACCACTGATCACATCAGCGCTATTTTCCAATTGCACTGGTCCAGTCACTGCCTCCAAAGGCACAACAGCTGTATTGACTGTAGTATTATTCCATGAATCAAAAACTGCTTCTCGATTATTATAAAAAAATACCTGACCATTAGCATTACTAAATCCTTCACCATAAATATTTATCTCTGAACTTGGTAATCCATGATTTGGCTCTAATAAACAAAGCCCTGGTAATAAAGGATCATTATTTACTGTAAAGTTTACTGGATCACTCTGATAACCATTTCTCGTCACTACTACATTAACAGTGTCTAAAGCTAAATTGCTTGGTACTTTAACTAAAATTTCATTATTATCTATCTCCCATGCACCACACTGTGTTGGAAAGGAGATGTCTGCTGCTACACCACCAAATGTAATACTGATAGCGTTCTCATCATAACCAAAATTATCTCCATAGATTGTCACATACTGTCCTACTGGACCAGCTGCCGGATTTAAATAAGCAATGATCGGATTAATATCATCTGCTGCGATTGTATAATTAAGCACATTACTATACTCACCATCTACTAAGACACGCACGCCAACTGTACCTGGATTGATATTAGGAATAGTGCCTTCAATATCAGTATTAGTCCAATCATTTATAGCAGCATTAAAACCACCAACTTCAAGTACATCTGTAGTATTACCAAATTGCTCACCACTAACAACTATAGTACTAAATGCTCTACCTTCCGGTGGCGTTACTGCACAAATTCCTGGACGTAAAATATCATTAACCTCAAAGACGCCTTGCCACCCTCGACTATTAACAGTATCGTCTCCACTACCTCCTTCTGTGTACACACTAATAACGGCCAGGTCCCCACTTTCCAGTAATTCTGGTACCACGACAATAATCTGGGTGTCCGTCCATGCACCATTACATTCAGCTATTCGTGCTGGCACCAACACTTGACCATTATTAAAATATATTTCTCCTTCCCCTTCACCAAAATTTATGCCGTTAATTGTGACCAAATTGCCAACAGCACCATTATCTGAAGATATGCTCGTAATGATTGTGGCGACTTCACAAAGACAATTTACTTCATCACAATAAAGCTCTGCCGCACAATCACCATTTGGATCACAAATATTTTCATTATTATTCGTATCACAAGATTCGCCTTCACAGGCCCCACAACTGCCGCCACAATCAAGACCTGTTTCATCTTCGTTTTGCAAACCATCAACACAGTGAGCTGGTATTTGTCTAATCCTGACAAAATTGGATAATGACTCATTACCACTGCTGTCAATCGCCCTAGCTATGAGCCAAATATAATTCCCATCCTGATAACCGCTAAGAGTCCAAGAAGCAGCCCAAGAATTCTCTTGTACTTCAACAACCAGCGCATTCATATTGAAACCATTAGCATAAAATATCACATTAGTGACATCAACATTATCAGTAGTATGAGCTTCTAAACCAAAATTTTGCCCATTTCTAAAACTACTACCATTAATAGGATAAGTAACCTGGACAGTTGGCGGCTCTGTATCAAACAACTCACCTACTGAAATTGAGATATTACAATTATATTCACTACTAGCACAACTAATACTCTCACCGTCATCAGCTGATAAAATAGTATTAGCACCAACCACTACACTAATAACAGCATTAGCATCATAACAATAATCAATATTTGGCTCATCACAATTACCCGGCGCCCTTATTTCTATTCTTCGGTTTGTGATAGTAAGATCTTCTATTTCTAAATCAATTGGTTCTTCAACTCCGGCCACCGTCTGAGTTAATGTGATCTGATTGAGATTAATACTTACTACGTCTATATTCTGATTAAAATCAATGCCAATGTTCAGATTACGAGGTAAATTAACCTCGCCATCTTCTGGATCCCAATCTGAGATAATAAAAACTATTGGATCAGATAGCCCATCGCCATCATCATCGTCATCATCGTCTCCTGGTGCAATCCATGTTGTCACTTGATACTGAATAAAGCTAACGATAGCAAAAGCAGCAATACAAATAGCCAAGCCAATAGCCGCATTGATAATTATTTTTTTTGCTTTATTGACCTTGTCTGGACTACCGCCAGCTGTCATCCAACGAACGCCGCCATAAAGGATCATCACAATGGCAGCGACGCCAATCAAGCCAATCAAATATTTGACTATCCCAATTACTAGACCACGGATACTAAAATCAGCACCACGCGGCGCAAAGCCTAATCCTTCACCTGTCTCATTTAAACCAAACCCGTCAGCACCAAAAACAAGACTTGGTATTATTATAATACCGATGACAATGATTAAAGCTACAATGTTTATTTTCTTGATCATTCTACAAACTCAATATCATATAATAATCCTACCTCTTGTGGAGTTAATGCTCTATTATAAATACGGACATTATCTATTAGGCCCAGAAAAGATTCTGAACCAAACCGATTCGCGCCTATACCAAGGTTGTGATCAAGATGAGCGAGTTGACCAGTCACACCATCAAATCTTGCATTCTCCTCACCATCAATATAAATAAGTTTACTGACACCATCCCAAACAGCAACCACATGAACATACTTGTCTTGAAACAATACTTGATTCTTTGTTGTTAATGATGAATTACTCAGTCCATAAGTAGCAAATGCTATTTTACCGCCTGTCCAAAATCTGACACGAAAATCAGCACCCCAACTACTCTTAGAAACAAACTGTGGAACCCAATTCGGCTGACCATTTTTATAAGATAAAGGATCTGTTGTTAATTTAACCCATAATGACACAGAGAATGGTCCGTCGAACATCAAACTTTCATCATGTAAGACATTGACATAGCCCTTATCTCCATCATAATCAATTGCCGAACCAGTACTGTTGGTCACCCAATCATCTTCTTGTAATCGATATAATGTACCATCATTTCCTGTCCCAGATAAATCAGCAACTGTCATTCCCGCACCTTCATCAAAGTTCCAATGACCTACTAAACCCTCTAATAATTGTGGCGCAATAAATCCCCTTCCTTGAGCACTACGATCTTCAATAATTAACAAACAATTCTGGTTAATATCCTGACAACTACTCAGCACTCTATTTTCATGAACCGTGAAAGAGCTAAAAACATCATGATTAATATTAGCAATTGTTGTTTCTATTAAATCACCATCGATATCCACTTCTGCTATATCACTTGTCACCCAATAAGGTATTCCGTCTTCTAACCCAAATATGCCAATCGCTAAATTATCTGCATTTAAAGTACTAGACATCATTAATTCTGAAAAAGTAACTTTAACTGGCTTATTTAATGGTACGCTATTCTCAAAAGCGCCAGGTGATTTCTCTATAATTTGTGGTGGTGTCAGATCAAGCTCATCAATAAGATCAAAGCTCCAAGTCTTGTCATCTTCTGTGCCTTCACCGCCTGTTCCATCCTCATCTCCGTCTAGCGGATTGCCAGCCATATCTACAATGCCCTCAAAAGGAAAACCTGGCGTGAGATCGGTCTTGATCCTCACTCCATGTTCATGAATACAGTCTTCTCCATCAGGAATATCAGTACACATACTATCCATTAAAAAACAATGCATTACATCACCACAACCATTCTCACCACAAACAGCGGCTGGAATAAATTCTGTTGTCCGATAATTATTAGAAGCTACAAAGGTACCATAAAGACCTTCGTTAACGCCCCATACTGCATAAACCTGGATATTAGTAAAGTTCGGTTCCTGAATTGTAAAAGTTCCAGTAGAACCAATCACTGGTTCACTAAAAACCATCTGCACAATTGTATTGCGAGGATATGCTGTGCCATCATTATCAGCTGGGTAAATCCCAACAACAGTCGGTGGCGTAACATCAATTTCTATAGAGACAGTAAACTGCCAAGTATATTCATAACCTAGATTACCAAAGATCAGGTCACCTTCAGAATTTTCAATACCATTTTTCAAAGTAACTATATAAATATTATCCTCAGCATCACTACCAAGGTCATTATCTGGAAAAAATACAAAGGTTCTATTATCTGTCGTACTATTAGTCCAAGTATTAACACTATCTTGTGTATTGTTTCTAATCTCCACTGTGTCGGCAGTGATTGAACCTGGATTTATTAGATCACGGAAAGTAACTACTATATTAATATTACGCGGTACCCCAACAGCCCCACGTGGTGGATAATGACTGGCAATTGCCCCGCCACCCAAACCACCAGAATAGTATGGTGCTGTTCCATCACCACCCGAACCATCACCAAAAACTTCATCACCCAACTGAAAAGCTACAAAATAAACAATGGCATAAGATAAAATACAAATCATCAGCCCAATTGCAGCATTAATAATTGTCTTCTTTGCTTTAGCCACTTTATCAACACTACCACCCGCTGTCATCCACCTGACACCGCCATAAAGGATCATCACAATAGCAGCGATACCAATGAAGCCAATCAAGTACTTCACAATATTGATCACTGTTTGCCGGATGCTAAAATCCTCAGCTACCGGTGTCAAACCAAGTCCTGTCCCCGTTTCATCTAAATTGAAGCTATCTGCTGCAAAGACTGGAACTGCCAACAAAAAAAGAATTGCTATCAAAAAATAAATCGATAAGATCGCAATTCTTCTTTTAGATAAAAATATTTTTACTGACTCAAGCATGGTAATTTTTTTATTTTTTGTATTTTCCGTCTAAACGGAAATATCTTAAAAAAATCTAAGTATTGAGGATTTTCTTAATCAAACTTTGAACTTTGGCACCATCAGCCTGTCCAGCAAGTTCTTTCATCACCACTCCCATAGCCTGACCAAATTGACTAGGCTCTGACATGTTTGCCGCTTGCAAAGTCTTGCTAACCAACTGCTCTAAATCTTGATCTGACATTTGTGCTGGTAAATAAGCTTCGATCATTGCCATTTCAGTCTTCTCCTGAGCAGCTTTATCCTGATAGTCTGCCTTCAAAAATGCCTCGTGAGCTTCTTTTCTCTTTTTTACTTCAGTCCGCAATATTTTCTGCACTTCTTCATCGGTCAATTCACCCTTCTTAGCAATCATGGCATTCTTCATAACCGTTGAAATCATACGCAAAGTGGACAGCCTCAGCTCATCACTGGCTTTCATTGCTATCATACGATCTGCCTCTATTTGTTGGTACAAAGTCATTATCTTCGTTTTTTCATTTTCTCTAAAAATTCATCGAGTTTACCAGTCTTTCTTAAATACTCTCGCTGTTTCTTAAATTCTTCACGCTTTAAAGCTGACTCTTTCCGCTTGAGAGTAGTTTTAGGTTTTTGATGGAATCTTATTTTTTTAGCTTGTAATAATTTTCCACTTTGGATTGTTTTTTTGGTAAATCTACGTAGTAGACTTTCAAAGGTTTCACTCTGTTTTCGTTTTACCTCTAACACCGTGAACACCTCCTTTCTATAACATTAATTTATAATTAAAAACTTACCTGCCAGCAATACTACCAATACCAACAATGCTTCACACCATGTCTACCCTGCCTAACGACAGGCAGGCGGTGGGCAGGTAGCGATGCAGACGCTGCACAAAGCGTTGCAGGCGGGAAAGTTAAAAATACATAATATTGGTTAAATTCTAACTTTTAAATTCTAACTTTTGACTTGTGGTTATACTATATTAATAACACAATTTTTTTTATTTGTCAAAACTAGCTTTGGTACATTCAAACTCGAAGTGCAACACCTGTCTTTTCATAGAATACCTCATAAGGGGTCTTCCAGCCAAGTCTTTTTCTCGGTCTGGAGTT
>PFMC01000015.1 GCA_002785295.1 Candidatus Komeilibacteria bacterium CG_4_10_14_0_8_um_filter_37_78 | reverse complement strand
TTTAACGGCGACGTAATTTAATTTTATTAAAGTATGACATTTCTAAATTGCCCATACTATGACATTTCTAAATTGCTTTGACAAGAATTTTTGAGTTATTGACACATTATTAAAGGCATGTTAAGGTGCTTTATTAAAACTCAATACTATGGGATTAGCATTCATATTTGAATATTTACCCGTAATAAGTGCCATATTCACACTATCTTTGGCACTTTTTGTTTTGTGGAAAAACCCCAGGAAAAAGCTACACCAACTATTTTTCTTGATCTGTCTGACCTTTATTACCTGGTTTATCGGTACCTTTATGATGATGCGTTCTGCTCTAGAAATTGAGATTATCTGGTGGGATCGCTTTGTTTATGGGGGAGTAGTTTTTGTACCCATCTTGATGTATCACTTTGGTTTAGTCTTTATCAAACAAGATCAAAACCCGTTAAAAAAATATTTGATTCATCTGGGTTATTTATTATCCTTTTTATTTTTGATTATTAGTCGAACAAATTTGTTTATCAATGATTTATACTATTATCAGTGGGGTGTTCATTCTCAAGCGCAAATTTTTCATCATTTATTCTTGCTATACTTTGCAATCTATTTATTGGTTTTCTTAAAAGAAATTATTGTCTATTATTGGTCATTACCAAGATCTATCAAAAAGATTCAAACTGGTTATGTGGTTTTTGCCTTTCTCTTTATGATCCTTATTGGTTCGACTGCGTATCTACCAGCCTATAATATTGCTGTTTTACCAATAGCTTATCTGACTGGTGTTGTATTTTCGATTATTGTTGCTTTTGCTATTGTTCGTTATCGTTTTCTAGGAATAAATTTTGTAATTCGGAAGAGCACAATTCTTTTTGTAACCGCGCTAATTGTTTTGTCTGTTTACAACTTGCTTTTTAAATATCGGGACTTGTTAACTAATAGCTTACATTTATCTTGGCAGATTGTTTCTTTAGTAGCAGTGATTAGTTTAGCCATCTCGTTTCAGTCATTGAAGACTATCATTCAAAGACTTTTTGATAAGTTGTTATTTACTGATGCTGAGAAGTATGAGCAGACTAGACAAAGGTTGGTTAGTGGCCATTTTGACAAGATTGAGTTACCAGAAATTATTGATAGTTTGGTAAAGGAGTTTAATCATCTTTATAAATTTAAAGGTCTTGATATTCTACTCAAGGATTGGCAGACCAATGACTATAGTTTTGTCTATTCAACAATTGCTAAAAAGTCATGTCAATTGGAGATGTTAAGTCGTTTAGCAAATTATTTTCACGATAAGGATGTACTTGTTTTAACAGAACAGAAATTTCTTAGCGAGCGTCAACCATATCAGTATATTTATGATATTATGCAGCAGCATAATTATGATCTTGCTGTGCCAATCAAAGATAATCAGCAAATTTTAGGTATTGTTTTTGCCCAGCAACCATGTAAAGTTCTTAAAGTCGAGGATTATCATTTATTAAAGCAAGTGACGCAAAAAGTAAGCTTGGCTTTGGCCAGTGTTATTCTTTATCAACAAACATTACAAAGCATCAAAGCTAGAGGTTTGGCAGGAAAATAAAGCTAAAGACAACTTTTTAACATATTTTGAGCCTTAGTTGGGCTTTTTTTGTTTGTTAAAAAGATGTATAATAATTTAGCGCTTTTGTACCTTGTAAGCTTATTTGATATCAAGAGGATATTGAATGGTAGAAATAAAAACTAAAAAATGGGAGGTTCATAATGGGCAAGTCCATTGACTTAGCTTTTATCACCAATACCAGGGGAACTCCAAGCGACAAACAAGTCGTTTATGGTAGTTTTCCTGGTTGGGAGCTACCACGATTCAATCCCCCTGATATTTTTGATTGGAAGCAAGTTGACGTTGGGATAAATGGTACGACAATCAGTTCGATGATGATCGTCATTGGATCTGATACGCATGATTTGTACGCTGGTCTAGCAGTTCAGCATCGTGGTAATCACGATGCCCTGAAAAATGCCATGCGTAAATTGCGTCATGGTCGGAAACAAGTAGCACTGGCGATTGAGCACGCGATCAATGATTTGGGAGTCAAAGTTGTCGCTTTCGGAGCATCAACAAAAAATCTTTTGAAAGTAGATGCGATTCGCAAGATTCCTGGTTATGATCAAGCGCTTTATGCTAATGGTGACAATTATACAGTGGCAGTCTGTATTGAACAGTTGAAGCAAGCAGCTCAGAGAGCCGAGATTGACCTGTTTGATCCGCGGACTAATATGGTTATTGTTGGAGCCTATGGTTTGATCGGTAGGCTCTTAGCAAGACATTTTTCGACTTACAGCTGTAATTTGTTACTGGTTGGTCGTGATTTAAGCAGATTGCGTGATTTGACTAGCTTGTTGGATCGGGAGTGTAATTATGAAGTTTTTACTGATTGTCGCGATATTGGGCAGTCAGTAAATGTTCTGGTGACAGCAACAAATTCACCAGAAAGCATCATTACGCCCGACTTATTAAGACGTTGGGGTAGTCACATGATTGCTCTGGACGTAGCTGAACCACCAAATATTAAGGTGGACGTGTCTACAGCTATGGGTGGAGAATTCTTGCGCATTGACGGCGGAATAGTATGCAATCAAGGATTGCATTTTGCTAACGGTAATCAAATGGGTCTTAGACATAAGACCATCTTTGCTTGTTATGGTGAAGGCTTTGCCACCACCCTACGAGCTTTGCATGGCATGAATGGTTACGGAACCTTTGATTTGATGTCAGTTGATGCACGTCGTTTTGATGATCTGGTACAGGCAGCTGAAAATTGTGGTTTTTATGTTGATGATTTTCAGAACTATGCAACACCGATCAGCGACAAAGAGTGGGAGCTCTTCCGTAGTTGTAATTAATAATGGGAGTTACGTTTGAAAAGCGTGGCTCCTTTTATTTATCTCATTTTTTTTGTATACTTAAGAGGTAAAGTAATAAAAACAAAAATGATAATATCACAAGTATTACCACTACTGTCGGCTATCTTTGTTATTGGACTTGGTTTTTTTATTTTATTAAAAAATTTAAAGTCATCTATCAATATAGTTTTCTTTTTTTTAAGTGTCGTGGTGACGATTTGGCTAGTGGGTACTTACCGGATGTTTGTCAGTGTCGTCGATGATCAAATCATGTTTTGGGATAGATTTATTTATATCGGCGTCGTCTATGTACCTTCTTTGATGTATCATTTTTCGATTTTGTTCACCAAGCAGAAGAAACAAGGTCAGTCAGTTTTTTTGTCTTATGTCGTCGGTACATTTTTCTTAATTATGAGCAGTACTCCTTACTTTGTGGAAGGAGTTTTTCGTTATGAATGGGGTGTCCATAGTAAAGCACAGTTATTTCACCATATTTTTATGCTTTATTTTGCTGTCTTTATCGGTTTGCTTTTTTATAATGTAGTCAAATTTTACCGTTTTACTGATTCTGGTGTAGCTAGGTCGCAGGCGCGCTATGTTTTATTAGCTTTTGGTGTTTTGGTTTCTATAGGTACTTTGGGATTTTTACCAGCCTATGGTATTTCTATTTTCCCATTTTCATATTTATCAGGATTGTTTTTTACTATTATTCTAGCTTATTCCATTTTGAAGTATCGCTTCATGGATATTCGTTTTATCTTTAAAAAGAGTACGGTCTTTTTGGCATCATTACTATTGGCTTTGGGAAGTAGTTATTTTATCTTCAATTTTTTGACCTGGAATTTCCCTCGGGTTGATAACTTAGACATCCTTGCTTTATTGGTTGGTCTTCTGGTAATGCAACCAGCACGTCTATTATTTGGTTATATTGCCAACAAGTACTTTTTTGCTGATATTTATGACTATAATGAAGTATTACGTGATTTAAGTCATCGTTTGACTTCAACGATTGACTTGGATGAAATAGCCACCGCTATTGTTAATACAGTATTAGATTCCTTTCGTCTGGAAAAAACTGGTTTAGTGCTACATAAACAGATCAACAGTAGTGTCCGTTTCCAAAGTGTAAAAGTTCATGGTTTTTCTAAGCAAGAATTAAACACATTTTCTAATAATCAGTTTCTCAAAAAATATTTAGAAATCAATCAGGGGGCTTTATCTGTGGATGAGATCCCTTTGCGGGTGCGACGAATTCATGACCAAGAATTTGTCAATAATTTACTAGCCCTGATGAAATTGATGCGGGAGTTGCACATCACTTTGTGTATCCCCATGTTTAAGGAAAATCATTTATTGGGGTTGCTTATTTTAGGGCGTAAGATCTCTAAAGAATCATACTCTAATAAAGATTTTGAATTAGTAGAGACATTGGCTAATCAGGCCTCTGTAGCTCTGGACAATGCTTTGCTTTATCAAAAGGTCAAGGATTTTAATCTGGAATTACAGAACAAGGTTGATGCAGCCACGAAAGATTTAATGCGAACAAATAAAAAGTTGCAATACACCAATGCAAATTTACAGCAACTTGATAAGGCGAAGTCAGAGTTTTTATCTATTACCTCACATCAATTGCGCACGCCATTGTCTGGTATCAAGGGTTATCTATCAATGTTGATCGATGGTGATTTTGGTAAGATGACACCACGCGTGGGAAAGGTGATCAAAGAGTTGTATCAGAATTCTGAAAGAATGAGTCGTTTGATCAATACTTTTCTTAATATTTCAAGAATCGAAGCCAATCGTTTAATGCTTAATAAAACAGAGGTAGATTTTACTGAGCTCTTGCGAACTACTTTTAATGATTTCAAACCAGAAGCAAAAAAGAAAAATCTTAAGTATCTTTTACATTTACCAAAAAAGAATATTTGTTTCTATATGGATAGTGATAAAATTAAAGATGTGGTGATCAATTTGATCGATAATGCAATAAAATATACATTGCAGGGTGAGGTGGTAATTAGTGCGGAAATGGATGCTAAAAAGTTAACTATCAAAGTGGAGGACACTGGTGTTGGCATGAAGCCGAGTGAAATTGATAATTTATTTCAAAAATTTTCTCGTGGTATTGGTATTGCCCAGATCAATACCGGTGGTTCTGGTTTGGGTTTATACATTGTTCGTAAAATTACAGAAGCGCATTGTGGTAAAGCATTTGCTAAGAGCAGGGGTAAAGACAAGGGCAGTGTTTTTGGTGTAGAGTTGCCAATTTGCAAAAAAGTTAGATAGTTCATTAGTTTATTAGTTTTTAGTTATTTGTTTTGTCTAAAAAATCATGTTACTAATAATTAAATACCAATAAATTGTGAATGGGCTAGCAGGTCAAATACTGGTAGTTTTTTGTTATTTTCAAAAAGTAAGCATTTCTGTTAAAATGAAGCTATGGAAATCAAGCTAAATGTAGAACAAAAACAGGCTGTAACCCACAATGAAGGGCCTCTTTTGATCGTGGCTGGGGCTGGTACTGGTAAAACTGCTGTTATTACCCAGCGGATCGCTTGGTTAATTAAAGAAAAAAAACTTAAACCAGAGAATATTCTCGCCCTAACCTTTACTGAAAAAGCCGCAGAAGAGATGGAGATCAGAGTAGATAAAGAATTGCCTTACGGTTATGTTGAGCTATGGATTTCAACATTTCATGCATTTTGTCAACGGATTTTGAAAGAGCATGGGATTGATATTGGTTTGCCAGATGGTTTCAAAGTAATGACACCAACACAGAGTTGGCTCTTAATTCGTCAACGGCTTGAGGATTTTGAGCTTGATTATTATCGCCCGCTTGGTAATCCTACCAAGTTTATCCATGCTTTGATTCAACATTTTTCTCGAGCCAAAGACGAGATGATTTATCCCCAAGATTATTTGGAATATGCTGAGAACTTAAGACTAGATTTGGATAATGCTGGATTTGGTGGCCAAGCCAAAGGAAAGACAAAAAGCAAAAAAGGTTTAGAACGAGAGATTGTCGAGCAAGAGGTTAAGAAAAATCTCGAAGTTGCCAATGCCTATCATCTTTATCAGCAAATATTATTGGACCATAATGCTTTGGATTTTGGTGATTTGATCAATTATACCTTAAAATTATTCAAATCAAGACCAGCTATTTTACAGAAGTATCGCGAACAATTTCAATACATCTTGGTTGATGAATTTCAGGATACAAACTATGCACAGTATGAATTGATCAAGCTTTTAGCAGCACCAAAAAATAATATTACAGTAGTTGGTGATGATGATCAATCTATTTATAAGTTTCGTGGCGCTTCTATTTCCAATATTTTGGAGTTTAAAAAAGATTATCCTCGGGTTAAGGAAGTTTATCTTAACAAAAATTATCGTTCTGCTCAAAATATTCTTGATTTATCCTATGACTTTATTCAACTCAATAATCCCAATCGTTTAGAGGTAAGGTTATCAACCAAGGACAAGAAATTGTCCAAAGAATTAAAATCCCAACTATTAACCAAGGGAGAGATAGAATATTATCAAGCGAGCAGTCTGGAAACAGAAATAAAGTGGGTGTTGAAGAAAATTCATTCTCTTTATCAAGTTGATGAACAGACCAAATGGAATGACTTTGCCATTTTGGTCAGAGCCAATGATGCGGCAAAACCTTTTCAGGATGCTTTGCAAAACAATAATATTCCCAATTATTTTTTGGCTAGCCACGGTCTCTATTATAAAAAAGTGGTGAAAGATATTTTAGCTTGGCTGAAATTATTAGACAATTACCATGAATCACCAGCATTGTGGCGAATATTAAATTTACCATTTTTTAATTTGAGTGATCAGGATTTGATCAAGCTATCACACTTTGCTTATCGCAAGCAATGGTCTCTTTATGAGGCTTTGACTAAAGTAGGTAGCGAAATCCAATACTCTACAGAAACGGTCAGTAAATTTAGTAAAGTAGTAGAGTTGATCAACAGTCACACCGCCCTGACTAGAGAAAAGTCGGTCTGGCCGATTGTTTATAGCTGGTTAACAGCTAGTGGTTATTTGAAGTATTTAGACAAGCTCAAGGAATATCAAAGACAGGAACAGTTCAATTATCTTAATAGTTTTTATAAGAAAATTAAGCAGTTTGAAGCTAGTACTGAAGAACCAACAGTGAAGAATTTTGTCATTCAAATGGCTTATGAATTAGAGTCTGGAGAGCAGGGCAGTATTGCTTTTGACGCTGAACAAGGACCAGAATCAGTCAAAATCATGACTGTTCATGGAGCTAAAGGTTTGGAGTTCAAATATGTTTTTATTGTTAATTTGGTGGATCAGAGATTCCCAACCATCAATCGCAGTGAGGCGATTCAACTGCCTGATGAATTGGTTAAAGAGATCATCCCCGAGGGAGATATTCATTTGCAGGAAGAGCGGCGGCTGTTTTATGTAGCTATGACTAGAGCCAAACAAGGACTTTATTTAACGGCTGGAGATGATTATGGCGGTTTGCGTCAGAAAAAGCCATCACGTTTTTTAACTGAGACAAAGATGATCAAGGCGGATGCTGCTACGAAAAAGAAAAAGCAAGGCCAGTTGGCTGATGATCAGGTATTAAGAAAGTCAGGTCACGGTCAGATTGACTATTTAGCAATGTTACCGAAATATTTTTCTTTTTCTCAACTCAAAGCATTTGAATCATGTCCATGGCAGTATTTTTATCAATATATCCTCAAGGTACCAGTCAGGGGCAATGCTGTTTTTAGCTATGGTAAATCAATGCACAGTACCTTACAGAAGTTTTATGAATTGGTTATTCAAAGATCTCAATCAGAACAGGGAGACTTGTTTGGCCAGACAAAGAGTCAGACCAAAAGCAAAGAGATAGTTAGTCAAAAAGAGCTATTACAATTTTTTGAGGAAAGTTGGCTTGATGATTGGTATGATAGTAAAGATCACCAGGAGAAATATCGTCAGCAAGGTATTAAGAGTCTAAAGCAATATTATCAATTAATCAAAGATCAAATCCCTGTGCCACAAGCTCTGGAGAAATCATTTTTCCTAAAGTTAGATGACTATACTATTCGGGGTTTTATTGATCGCATAGATATTCTGGCCAATGGTAAGGTTGAGATTATAGACTATAAGACTGGTCAAACTAAAGCTAAGCTGAGCGCCGAAGACAAGGAACAACTGTTAATTTATCAAATTGCCGCCCAAGACATTTTGCAATTGAAGGTAGAAAAGCTAACATTTCATTATTTAGATACAAATCAACAAGTGTCTTTTTTGGGAACCGATAAGGAGTTGGAGAATATTAAACAAAAGGTCGCCAAGATTATTACAGAATTGAGACAGACAGATTTTTGCGCAATCCCTGGTTTCCATTGTCAGTATTGTAACTTTAAAGATATTTGTGATTTTACTGCTAAGGGCTAATGCTTATGAAAGATTTTGATACTCTGGGAGCAATTATTGGGAGGGGTAATATGAAAAGAGGATTGGGTCTGCAAGTGGAAGCAGCGATGGTTTTGGAATACTGTAAAGAACTATTAGTCAAAGAATGGCCAGAGGAAATAGCTCAGCAAATTAGGCCAGTATCTGTCAGTAATAAGATTTTAAAGTTGGCTAGCAAAAACAGTCAGTTATTAGCTGAAATGAGGTTTAAGGAAACTGATCTGATTGAGGCTATCAATTTAAAATTTGGTGTGGAGCATATCAATAAAATACAGTTTATTTTGATTTGACAGCATCTTATCTATCGTTTATAGTACAGTCATCAGGTCGCTCTAATTAGTGACCTTTTTTATATGTCTAGAAAAATAGAGCTTAA
>PFMC01000001.1 GCA_002785295.1 Candidatus Komeilibacteria bacterium CG_4_10_14_0_8_um_filter_37_78 | reverse complement strand
CGGGAAAAAATTTTAACGGCGACGTAATTTAATTTTATTAAAGTATGACATTTCTAAATTGCCCATACTATGACATTTCTAAATTGCTTTGACAGAATATAAACAAAAAATACCTGCTCTGCGAAGCAAATATTGCGTAGAAGAGGCCGATATTAGCTGATAAATGTGACTTAAAGATCAGAATTTATCGCTCTCGCAATCTTTAATCATTCTGTTTAGTACTAAAATCAGCGCTAATAATAGATTTTATTTTCTCCAAATTCTTTTCCACCACATCTCTCTGCTCTGGAAGATACATCTCTGGTAAATCTTCCAGTGGCCACCATCTCCATTCCATATACTCAGTTTCTGATGTAGTAGCATTTTCTTCAGTGGTTGGAGACATTAAAAAATAGTAAATTGTTTTGTCTTCATTTCCTTTCTCTACAAAACGCTGGTATGAACCAAGTAAAGAATAAATTTTAAGATGATGCAAACCAGCTTCTTCAGCAATCTCACGTAAGGCCGCCTGCTCCAATGTTTCTCCTAACTCAACATGACCCTTCGCAAAAAACCAGTCTGGATAACGAGTATCCCTTAAAAGCAATATATAAAATGAATCATTTTCTTTCTTAACAATAACTCCCCCAGCAGAAACAGTTTTTTTAGTATCTTTCATAAACTTATCAATTTAATGGTGCGCCATGTCATTCACCGTGGCTTTGAGACAAGACTTCCCTACTCTGCTCACTACGCTCGTAATAAAAGACGCAGTGAACCTAAATATCCAGCATCAAGTTTTATTCTTAAAATAAATCCTCAGATCTCACTATTTCAGCCGCTGCTTGCAAAGCAGTAATAATAGTAGTTACCTGCGAATCCATCTTTTGTTGCCGTACTTGTTCTTCCAGTTGAGTCTTGACTTCTTCCAAAGCAGGAATATTTGAACCTTGTTCTTTATATTGATCATAAAGATCCTGAACTTCCTCATCACTAACCGTGACATTTTGATCAATATGAGGTACTAAATATTGTTGAATAGTTAATTACGTTAAAATGTTATTTCTAAATTGTTCACTTGTTAAACTATTTTCCATTAAAGCTGCTTCAAATTCTGCAGCGGTTTCAAATTGACTATAAATACGATCATATTCACTTTGAACTTGTTCATCAGTGACCACTACATTCTCTTTAGCTGATGCCTGCATAAATAATACCTGATTAATCAAGTTGTCTAAAGCTTGTTGCTTAGCCTGACTCACTTGTTCAGGATTATTAATATCTAATCCTTGAGATTGAAAAATTGGTTGTTGTTGTAAATAAAATTCGTCAAAAATAGATTGAGTAATCTTTTGATCATTAACAGAAGCCACTGCCACTTCATTTACTTTGCCAAACATATTCCAAGCCATGACAGCGATAATAATTACTGCTACTATCAAAATCACTAAACTAAAAAGTTTAAATTTACTCTTTGCTTTTTTTGGTTTCAAAATCTCCTCTACTATTGTGTCATTTTTAGGTTCATCATTAACTGCGGACTCTATTTCTTTTTCATAATTCATATTTTTTTATTGTTACTTAGTTATTTCTAATATTTGAATATTAACACTTTCATTCAATGTTAATAATATTAATTTATAAATATAAACAGATTTTCACTTGGGCCGAGTTAAATACAATTTGACGAGGTTAAGTGTAAATCTGAAAGGAGTAGTCGGATCGACTCAAGTGGAATCATTTTGCTTAGGCAAAATGATGTAACGGGAAGATACGACTACGACGTAACACGTCAGACGTGTCGTGGTTCGACATTCTTCACTCTAACCTTCGCCAAGCCTTCGGTTAGCAGGAAAGTTTCGAATGTCTAGATCACCATCCTTCATAGCTCATCAAAGATGAGCGACGAAGGATGGTTCGGAGACGGGGA
>PFMC01000040.1 GCA_002785295.1 Candidatus Komeilibacteria bacterium CG_4_10_14_0_8_um_filter_37_78 | reverse complement strand
GAAACATTGATACTTATATTGCTAAAATGACACTAGCCTTTTTGCCACTAATTTGGATACTAAACTATCACACTAGTTGACGGAGAGCCACTATAATTTACCAACCTTGATTGCTTGACGAACATCCTTCATCCAATTCAAATAAAACTCTACATTGTTGAGTGTTGCCAAACGAATAGCAAGTGGTTCTCCTGTTTTAAACAAATGGTGTAAATAAGCCCAAGTATATTCTCGTAGCTCTGGGATTGTACTTTTTTCATTTATCGCTGAGAATTTTGTTGCTTGTTTACTGTTTGTAATATTAACAGTCTCATATTTCCAACCCTTTTTCCTAACATAAAATCTGCCATGTCTTGCTTCTCGAGTCGGGATAACACAATCAAACATATCAACTCCTCTTTTGACAGACTCAATAATATTTTCTGGGTAACCAACTCCCATTAAATAGCGTGGCTTATCACTTGGTAATGCTGGTACTGTATAATCAAGAACTTTATACATCTCAATATTATTCTCACCCACAGCCAGACCACCAATAGCAAAACCATCAAAATCCATTACTGTTAATTCTTGCACTGATTGCAATCTTAAATCTTGATATAGAGAACCTTGGACAATAGCAAATAATTGCTGTTTAGTTATTTTCAATTTCTTTTTAGCAGCCAAAGCTTGTCTTGCCCATAAAGTAGTCCGTTCTACTGCCGCCTTAGCTACGGCTTTAGTAGAAGGGTTACCAACACACTCATCCAGAACCATCATAATATCTGAACCAATAGTTTGTTGGATTTTGATCACTTTCTCAGGAGTAAACAGATGTTTTGAGCCATCAAGGTAAGAACGAAATTCAACACCTTGATTGGTGACCTGACGATCTACTTTCACTTTCCCGCTTTTACTGATTCCCTTACGCTCTAGGCTAGCATCCAAAGAAAAAACTTGAAAGCCGCCTGAGTCAGTTAAAATCGGCCCCGACCAATTCATAAAATTGTGTAAACCCTTGGTTTTGTTTAAAATCTTCAACCCCGGTCTTAAATATTGATGATAAGTATTAGATAAAATAATTTGCGCCTGCAACTTTTCTAAATCTTGAGTAGCGATGGCCTTAACTGCCCCTTTGGTAGCAATGGGCATAAAAAATGGTGTCGCAATATTACCATGCGCAGTTTTCAAAACACCAAGTCTAGCTTGGCTTTTTTTAGACAATTTCTTTAGTTGCCAGTTTTTCATACCATAAAATCTTTAAATGATAATACGATAAAGACAAAAGTTCCACCAGTAGCCACAGCAATATAAAATATTTGCATTAAATCGCTAAATCTTTCTAATTTTAAAACTGTAATCTTAATAAAAACTAATAAAATCATAAAAATCTTCAAGTTGAATAAAAAATACAAAGCTGACCAACTTGGCCAATACCAAGCTGCCAATAATATAGTTGGCAAAGCAAATAATTTATCAGCTAAAGGATCAAAAAAAGTACCAAACAAAGTAATCTTATCTTTATAACGCGCCACCGCACCATCTAAATAGTCTGTAAAAAGCCAAATAAATATTAGAATACCAACAGCGACCCAATGTTTAGTTTGCCAAACAGTATAAGGATCAGAAGCTAGCCACCAGAGATAAAAAGTTGGCCAAACAAAAACAAAACGGATGGCAGTGATAATGTTTGGCGTCAACCAATCAGGTAAAATATCAACCAGTGGTTTAAAAACCCGATCTTTCCTATCTCGCAATTTGATATAACATTTTATCTTTTCTAGTATCATAGACTTTTGATTAGTTATGTTTACTATTCAACCACTCGCCCACCTTCAGCATAAACATCGTAAATCAGATCTGTGTTGATCAAATCATACTGCTTATTGATGCTGGTGCCATTTTTACTAGCAGTTAGACTGATCGGATTGAGCAAGGTAACAAATTGATTTAGTTGTCCATTACCGGGTGTGATAGCCAACTCAAATTCTCCCCCGATTTCTGCTGTGGATGCTAGGCTAGCTATATTGATTGTGAAATTTCTTGTGGTGGGGTCAATCAATGGTTTAAAAGTTGAGCCACTTCCTTGCCACTCGACTAATGGTGGCAAAGTTGAAGATATCTTAATATTACTCAATTCTTCTAGCCCATTTTTTATAGTCCACTTCACAATATATGATGTAGTCTGATCAACCGCGGGAGGTATTGGTCCACTACCAATGGGATTACCTGCAATATCATAATAAAAAGCCTGCATCAATAAACTCAGACCCTGACCGATAGAAGAATTTAAAATTTCACTGGTGGTAATAAATTTTTCAAAACCAATAATGGTTTCTGTCTTTGCAACAGCTGAGATGGCTAACTCTTGTTCGCTCAATGTTTCAAAATCTATTGGTGCGTCTTGAATCTGAGCACCTATTTTAATCCGAATTTCTTCACCAGGTTTCAAATTTTTGAGTTTTTCACCCAATTTTGGATGCTCTGCCGTCCAAACCACCTTATTATTATCACGATACAATCCTGCAGAATCTTCCCATGACTGCCAATTTATAAAACTTGTATTGATCACCAAAATAATATTTAGTTCTTCTGGAATATATTCTCCTTCATTCTTCACTATTAATTCATAATCGATCATATCACCCCAAGAAACCATGGCGTCGCCAGTATCCTGATACTGTAAACTAACTAATATTTTTGGTTCCACAATTTTGATCGAAAAATTCTCGCTATCAAGTAATTGCTCGCCGCTACTATTGAGCTGCCACAAAGATGATTGAAAGTTGATAGCACTAAGATCAATTTCTGGCGCCAATTCACCACTAATAATGATGATCATTTCCTCTTCAGGGGACATTTTACTGATATTCCAACTGAGCTTATTGTCACTTGTCGCTGCATCACTATTCAACGGATCTAGATCGAGAATTGAATAATGATCTGGTTTGATAAAATCAACTCTAATTGGCTGCCAATCACTTTTTTGATGATTCAAAACATGCAAACGAAACAAAACATTCTGTTCTGACATCGCCTCTAAAGGCTTGTCGATCCAAAAATCAATCGCCACATCAGAGATTGTTTGGGTCAAAGTAGCCTCTTGGCTAAACAAAGAAGAAAAATTGATTGGCTCATAGGCTATTACCGTCTTAAGCTCTTTGATTTCATCACGTTCACCAATTAAAATACCGTGTACTTCGAGATAGCCCTTACTACCAATTGCTAGGTCCGGTAATTGCCAATAGCTTTGACCCTCATTAGTAGGCTCAAAACTAGCAGATTTAAAATAAAAACCTTGCGGGTAAGTAAGGGTTAGATTAATTTTGGATAAAACCACCTCATCTTTATTTTCATAAGCTATCTGATAAACAATTTCCTGACCTGAGACCACTTCTGCCGTGCTGATAATTTCCAAACTGAGCGACTGGCCGCCTTGTTGTACTTCATTCAAACCAAAATAAATAGTCATCCCCAAGCTAATAATCAAAAGCCCAGTCAAAACTAACAAAATTTTCTTAGCTCGTTTTCTTTTTTGTTTAATATTGGGTTGTTTGATTTTGTTTATTGCCCCCTTTGTTGCTCTTTTCTTGGTGGTCATAAGGCACTGATATAATATTTAAAATAGGTATTAATAATTGTATGCAATGTCTTTAGCTGTTCATTATTCAGCTTAATCTTGGGACTCAGCGTGAATTTCTCGCGCCACTCAATATTTTGACTAGCACCGAATTTTATAGTTAATAATGTTTTACGATCAAGCTTAATTGTTTGTTGACCAGCCTGTTCCAAAAAACTAGCATTCTGAGGCTCAAAATATTGTCGCGGTGCTATCTGATAGCCGGCAATAGTCACCAAATGCATCATCAAAACATTATACAAAAGAACTTTTGTCGACCAATCTTTGTCCGCTCTACCAACAGTAGCCAAGAAGTCATCCAAAGCCTCAAAAAATTCCACACTTACTTCATTGCCATAAGTCAATTCATTTACTTTTTTCAAGGCAATCCATTTAAGCAGTAGTGAATCATAATCATTATCACTAGCGTGATAACTATCGATCACCTTAGCACCAGCTAAATGAACCATATTCTTACCAGGAGCAAGCATCACCTCGGCTTTATTCCCAACCTCCAAATGTCCTGCCAACTTACTACTACTCTTCGCGGCACCACGCACAATCACATCCTGCTTACCATTATTCTGACACAACAATGTATACCAGCGATCAGCCTGTCTCACAGCTTTCTTGTTCAATACAATGACCGTTTGTTTGAGATAGGGCATAATGATTTTTAGTCTAATTTACTATGACTAATTCAATCTTAACTTCACCAACACTTACTTCTCCATTTACTAAACCTTCTACCGAGCCCTCAATAATTTCTGTGGCCAATACTTGTTTCATCAATATTTCTTGATACTCAACAATCACTTTCTTTAACAAAGCGTCATCTGTCTGCCAGTATAGCTTAATCTGATCATCAATGGTCAGCCTAGCTTTCTTTCTTAAATTGTTGATTTGTCTAACTAAATCTCGCAAAGAGCCTTCTGCTTTCAACTCATCAGAGATATTGAAATCCATCTCTACCTCAACTGCTAGATTTTCATCAATCATGACCTGTTTTACATTGATTTCATCTTTTAGTAAGTCTAAATATTCTCGATCGTCTTCTTTTAACAATGAACTTTTGATTATCACTTTCTGCAGTGGTTGTCTAACTTTGATACCAGCCTCGTCGCGAATAGCTAAAGCCTTTTCGACCAAAGTGCGCACTTCTTTCATTTTTAATAAGATTGTCTCGTGCTCAGCAGATAATGCTTCATCTTTTGGCCACTCTGCTAAATGTACACTATCTGTAAATCCAACTTGCTGATAAATCCATTCTGCCATAAACGGCGTAAAGGGCGCCATCACTTTAGCCAAACTAATTAACACTTCTTTTGTTGTCTGTAATGCTGCTTGTGAACCATCTTTAAAACGATCACGACTGCGACGAATATACCAAGTTGAAAATTCATTAACAAAATCAGAAATCGGTCGACTGGCTTCCACCAGTTTATAAGCTTCCATATTCTTGGTCACCGCATTGATTAATTCTTGATTCTTGACTAGCAACCATTGATCAAGAGCATTTGGTTGATCAGCCAAAGTTCCTTGAGCTTGATACATTTGATAAAAAGTGACGATATTGATGGTCAACATAATCAAATTGCGATAAATCTCATTGACATCCTTTTCTGAAAATCTTAAATCATTGGCCTTCATCACTGGTGAGGTCACTAAATAATAGCGCATACTATCGGCTCCATACTTATCAAACATTTCATTTGGATCGGGGTAATTTCGGAGCTTCTTGGCCATTTTCTTACCATCTTCTGCCAAAACTATACCATTGACAATGACGTTTTTATAAGCTGGTGATTCATTAATCGCTGTAGCTAATAAATGCATATAATAAAACCAACAACGTGTCTGATCAACTCCTTCAGCAATAAACTGAGCTGGAAAATTTCTTTCAAACTTTTCTTTATTAGCAAAAGGATAATGTTCTTGTGCATAGGGCATTGAACCTGACTCAAACCAACAATCTAAAACATCTGGGATACGCTTCATGGTACCACCACATTTACATGGTACTTCTATTTGATCCATTAAATGTTTGTGTAAATCGTCAATGATTTTACCAGAAGCCTCTTCCAATTCAGTAATACTGCCGAAAACCTTTTTTTCACTACACTTTTCGCAAATCCAAATTGGCATCACACTACCCCAATATCTTTGCCGAGAAATAGACCAATCGCGTGCTCCCTCTAGCCAATTGCCAAAACGTCCAGACTTAATATGCCCTGGCACCCAATTGATCTGCTTGGCTGTGGTCAGCAATTTTTCTTTGATTGCCTCTACCTTAATAAACCAAGAACTAGTTGCATAATTCAATAATGGCGAATCACATCGCCAACAATGCGGATAAGAGTGAGTATATTTAAAATCAGCAAAAACTAAATCTTTCTTTTTTAGATAGGCAACTACCAATTCATCAGTAGCCTTATTATCACCCTTTTGTTTAACTTCACGTCCAGCAAAGTCAATAACCTCATCTTTAAAACGACCATCAAAACCAACATGTTTGATAACTGGCAGATCTTTTTCTTTTCCCAGATTCATATCATCTTCACCAAAACCAGGAGCTATGTGCACAACACCAGTACCATCCTCAATATTAACAAAATCTGCTGGTTGGATAGTATACAAATTCTCCTGATGCTCAATCTTTGCCTGTAAATAATAGTCAAACAATGGTTTATATTTTTGACCAAATAATTCCTGAGGATCCACTTTGGCAATGACTTCATATTGTTGATCTTTAAAGGTGTCTTCTAGTCTGGCCTGAGCTAAAATATAGAAGTGATCACCAGATTTTACTTTAAGATAATCAATCTTGGGTCCTAATGCTAAGGCAACATTGCCAGCTAATGTCCAGGGTGTAGTGGTCCAAGACAAGATATATGTACCTGGTTCATTTACCAATTCAAACTTAACAGTGACTGACAAATCTTCAATATCAGTATAGCCCTCAGCAACCTCGGATTGTGATAGAGTGGTTTCACAGCGAGGGCAAATGTGCATTGATTTATAACCCTGATAAACTAGGTCTCTTTCCCATAGCTGATTAAAAACCCACCAGATGCTTTCCATATAGTCTTTGTCCATCGTCTTATAAGCATTGTCCATATCAACCCACCGACCCATCCGATCAATAGTTTTTCGCCACTCTTCTGCATACATCAAAACTTTGCTACGACAACCTTCATTAAATTTATCAATACCATACTCTTCGATATCCTGTTTTACTTTCAAATTTAATTCTTTTTCCACAATATTTTCAATTGGCAAGCCGTGGCAATCCCAACCCCACTTTCGCTCAACATGAAAACCGCGCATTGTCTGATATCTTGGCACTACATCCTTCATCAAACTAGCGACAATATGTCCATAATGAGGCAAACCAGTGGCAAATGGTGGTCCATCATAAAAAACATACTCTCCCTCGGGGGAGTCTTTTTTAAGGCTTTTAGCAAAGGTTTTATCCTTTTGCCAAAATTTAAGTATTTTTTCCTCTTCTTGGGGGAAATTTATCATATACATCTGCTTATTATTTAATCAATAGGTAATTAATATCTTAACTAAAATAGCCATAATTTGCAAATTATTACAAGACTTAGTTAGAACAACAAATTATGCACAAATTTAATAATCTTACTTTCTTTACGTTGTCTGTGATCAGTCGGATAATTCACAATTTTAGATGTTTTTACCATATGTGGTGCTGTAGCATTGAAATTACGCTCCACTCTGGTTCTTTTTTGTTTGTTTTGTTTAAACATAATGACCCTATTATTTAATGATCTTTATAATTTCACTAAGGCGGTAACGCTTTTTTGTCTGCAAGTTTACAATTCTTTTAATTGCCAGTACTGCTTTTTTCTCATCATAAAGCCGATAGCCACCTTGCGTGCGACTATCTTCTTTTAGAAGGCCCTCTTGTGTATAAAAGTGAATAGTTGACGGCAAACAGCCAACCTTTTTTGCTAATTGTCCTATTTTTAGATAAGCCATAAAAGGGGTTGCCCTGGATCTGTGTAAAACTCAGATCCAGGGCCAAACTCTTACCTTTTAAGATATAGAAGGTAGTCACCTACCTTGATAATATTATATATTATAAACCGTAAAGTGTAAAGTGACACTTCATACTTTATGGTTGGGGATAAAAAAAAGCTGCCATTGCTACCCACGACAACAACTGCACAGCAAGGATCCCGATTTCTTTTAAGAAACCGGGACCCTTCTTTGTGCTAACAAAAAACCCCATCGAATGATGGGGTTAAAATCAAATATCTTGTGTTTTTTATTGTTGTTGCTCTGCTAAATATCGAGCAATCGCATCGACAACCTTGGAATCTGACTTAAGCTTCTCAGTGAATAAGATGTGATCTGCGTTGATGGTCATCTCATCTTGTGGCCCATGCAATTCATTACCAAGCTTGACCAAAGACAATTCACTCTGAGTTTGTTGACCAGTTGCTACGTCACCAGTCTGAGTCTGTTGTAGTGGTACTTCTACTACTTGTAGATAGTAAATGTTCTTCAAAATAACACGATCATTATTTTGACTAGCAACTTTACCAAAATAGACCTGACCATTGGTCAAAAATACTGCTTGCCAATCAGTGACAGACACGCCATCGGTGTCCATACCAAAAATATTAACGTCTGTGTACTTATCAACAAAATACAGGCCGCCTAATATAATGATAATCACGATAATAATCATGATGATCTTGGCTAGTGGTCCGCCATTACCTACTTTTTTCTTTTTTGGTTTGTCTAATTTTTCTTCAGCATTCATAGCTTCTACTCGTTTGATATCATCTGACATTTTTTATAGATTAATTGTAAATAAACGGCCCTCGCGTGAATATCACTAATAGTATTATACAATGGATTTCAAATTTGATCAAACTGGGGATAAACCCTTATTTTTCGACTCTTTATCTATTTTGTCATTTTGAACGTAGTGAGAAATCCCTTATAGTATATAGTTACATTTTATTATAAATAATCAATATATAAGGGATCTCTCCCTGTATTTCATTTCGGTCGAGATGACAAATGGAATTTTATTTTACAAATCACTGGCCAAATCATTCCCATGCGGGTTAACTTCTTTAAGTAAAGCTTCCTTCTTTTCCCGACGCCATTTTTTAATTTCCTTTTCTCTCTCTATAGCATCATCTATATACTAAAACTGCTCATAATAAACTAACTTCTAGACTAGAATCTAACGCAACATATTTGGTGCGAAGCGCTAGAAATGATAAGTTAGATTTCTATGATAAATTATAAACGATTAAATGATTTAGAGCGAGAGGAAATAAGCCGGATGCTCTCGCAAAGGT
>PFMC01000069.1 GCA_002785295.1 Candidatus Komeilibacteria bacterium CG_4_10_14_0_8_um_filter_37_78 | reverse complement strand
CGTCTCCGAACCATCCTTCGTCGCTCATCTTTGATGAGCTATGAAGGATGGTGATCTAGACATTCGAAACTTTCCTGCTAACCGAAGGCTTGCCGAAGGTTAGAGTGAAGAATGTCGAACTACGACACGTCTGACGTGTTACGTCGTAGTCGTATCTTCCCGTTATATCATTTTGCTTAAGCAAAATGATTCCACTTGAGTCGATCCGTCTACTCCTTTCAGATTTACACTTAACCTCGTCAAATTTCATTTGACTCGGACCAAGTGAAAATCTGAGTTTATGAATTTATAAACTTAGATTTAAAGATTATGAAGAAAATTTTATTAATCCTGATGGTCATTATATTGTCCGGATGTACAACAGTAGCAACAGATAATACAGCGAGTACCAGTAGCGCTGGCACTACTAATAATGCAGATAATTCACTAAGCGTTAGAGATATATCTAACCCGACAGATAATTTATTAAATAATGAGGCAACTGAGCCAATAGAAGAGGAGACAACAACTATGATCTTAGCACCAAGTGAACAACCAAATTTATTGAGCAAATATACAAAAGCAACCCTACAAACTAATATGGGTGATGTAGTTGTTAAATTCTATGGTGAAGATTCACCTGTGACAGTCAATAACTTCCTTTATTTGGCCGAGCAAGGAGTCTACAACGGCACAAAATTTCATCGTGTGATTAAAGATTTTATGGTTCAGGGTGGAGATCCTTTCTCAGCTAATGATCAAGGCATACCAGGAACTGGTGGACCAGGGTATAAGTTTGACGATGAGTTTAATAGTCATCCTTTGGTGCAGGGCTCATTAGCTATGGCTAATGCCGGACCAAACACCAATGGTAGTCAGTTTTTTATTGTCACTGCAGCTAGCACACCGTGGTTGGATGGCGCACATACCAATTTTGGTACTGTCATTGAGGGTTTAGATATTGTGATGGCGATGGAAGATGTCCAAACAGGAGCTAATGACAAACCACTAAGTGATATCGTAGTTAATAAAATAATTTTAGAATAATGCTATTTAGAGAGGGGATAAACAAATCTGGTTTTCTAGTCTTTATGCTAATAATTGCAATTCTAGTAGTGGCTATGCTTTGGCAAATTGGCGTTTCTCAATAAGAATGCAAATTAAATCAAAAAATTATTATCTTTATCGTCTCCTGGAGATGATCCCAGGAGTCCTTGTTTGGGCTACATTTGCGGCAGCGATTTTATTATCTATTTATAGACCGATCGCTGCTATTTATTTTATCATTATTTTTGATGTCTATTGGTTTACTAGAATATCATATTTATTGGTTTATTTATTGATTTCTTGGTTTAGATATCATCGTCTTAAAAGTGTTGACTGGATGACAAAGCTGAAAGCCTATCAAAAGCTGAATTGGCTTGATTACCAACATTTAATATTCTTACCAACGGCTGGAGAATCCCTGGAAGTTGTCAATGCTACTTTTCAAAGATTGTCAGAGCTTGATTATGACTTGAAGAAATTGACTATTGTTTTGGGTGGTGAACAGCGCAAAGGAGAACAATTTTTAACTGTCGCTCAGCAAATCGAAGCAAAATATGCAGGTATTTTTAATAAAATTATTGTTACGGTTCATCCTCAAGACATCGCCGGTGAAATGCCCGGTAAGGGTTCTAATATGAATTATGCCGGACGACAAGCAAAAGAATATGTTGATCAACAGGGTTGGGATTATGCACGAGTAATAGTTTCTTGCTTTGATATTGATACTTTGGTTGACCGACAGTATTTTAGTTATTTGACCTATGAATATATCACTACCGATAGACCAACGCATTATAGCTATCAACCCTTGGCGCTATATCATAATAATATCTGGGAATCAAATTTTATTACCAGGGTAGTAGCCAATGGTACTACTTTTTGGTTGCTAACAGATATGGCCAGGTCCGAACGATTATTTACCTTCTCGTCACATAGTATGAGTTTTGAAACTCTAGTTAATGTTGGTTTTTGGCAAAACGATATTGTGACCGAAGATTCTAGAATATTTTTGCAGTGTTTTATTTATTATAATGGTGACTACTATGTCAAACCATTATATATTGCCGTGTCGATGAACACAGTTTATATGGGTAAGTTGTGGCGCAGTCTGATCAATCAGTATAAGCAGATGAGACGGTGGGCCTGGGGGGTGGAACATTTTCCCTACATGGTATGGAATTTTGCTAAACGTAGGCAGATCCCATTTTTTAAAAAACTTCGTTATCTATGGAATCAAACAGAGGGCATTTATTCATGGGCTACTGCACCATTATTGATTTTTATTTTGGGTCGACTGCCACTATATTTTGCTGAAAAGACCAATCAGACAAATGTCATTGCGCAGCAAGCGCCATATATTTTGGAATTTATGATGACTGTTGGTATGGTCGGTTTGGTGATCACTGCTGTTTTTTCTACCTTTTTATTACCACAAAAGCCACAGAAACATCTATGGCTTAAATATATAATAATGGTGGTGCAATGGATTGTTTTCCCAATAACAATGATTTTGTTTGGCTCTATACCGGCGACAGATGCACAAACTCGTTTGATGCTGGGTGGTCGTTGGCGATTGGGTTTTTGGGTAACCGAGAAAAAATAGTTATTTGAGTGTGGCTTTAAGAAAATCAGGATGACCATTAAGAAAGTCTCTGGCTGGAGTAGAGGATTTTCCAGCTAATTGTAGCTCTTCGATAGCAATGAAACCTTCAATCGTTTGAATAGCTAGTGTATTGTCTACCATTACTATAGTACCAGGAGAAACATTATTGTCACTTGGTATTTTTTTTATCTCTTTTAAGATAATTTTTTGATCATTCCAGACTGTATAAATATTTGGCCAGCAATAATAAGCACGCCATTGATTATAGATACTATCAGCTGTTTTAAACCAGTCAATCAAGCCGTCTTCTTTTTTTATCATTTGACAGTAGGTAGCTAGATCATTATTTTGAGGGACTATCTCCATTTTGCCCTCTAAAGAAAGAGCTGCTATTTCTATGATAGTAGATTGTGCTAGTTGAGATATTTTGGCTTCTAAGGTTTGATAAGTATCGTTCTCGTCTATTTGTATTTGATGCTGACTAATGATATCACCAGCGTCCATTTCTTGAGCCATTTGCATATATGTCAAGGCTGTTTCGGGATCATTGTTTAGTAAAGCTGTCTGAATGGGTGAAGGCCCTCTATATTGCGGTAGTTTTGAGGGATGTAAGTTTATAATTCGTTCAAAATAATCTAATACATCTTTTGGTATGATTACGCCATAAGAAAAACAAAAAGCTAGAACATAATTTTTATCCAGTGACTGGGGGATATTTTTTTCAGCTTTAATACATTTAATATTGTTATCATTACAAAAGACTGCTATTTCATTGGCAGTCAATATTTTTTTCCGACCTGCAGGTTTATCAGGACGAGTAATGACGGTTAAGTCATAGAGCTCGTTTAATTTTTGCAGGCAGGGGATAGCGATACTGTCTGATGTGAAAAAAGCTATTTTATTTTGCATTTACTAACTCCTCTCCAGTTGTATATTGATAAACTTTATCGATAAATAAAATTCCTCGATTGTGATCATACTCATGCTGAATAACGCGGGCTTCTAAACCATTTATTTTTCTGATTTTCAATTGACCTTGCTCAGTATAGTATTTGATGATTACTGACTGTGGTCTCTTGACCATGCCATAAATCTCAGGCACAGAAAGACAACCTTCTTCAAATTCAGTTTGTTTAAATGACTTTAGTAAAAATTTGGCATTAATCAAAGTTTGAATCTTGCTATCAACATTGATCACAAAAATATGTTCATCGCGACCTACTTGACGAGCCGCTAAACCAACACCATCTTTTTGCAGCATAGTTTCCTTTAAGTCTTCTATAAACTTTTGAATCTCCGGATCCAAAATTCTATTCACATGATGTGACTTTTTTCTAAGGATCGGATTAGGATTAGTGAGAATATCTAATAACATTAGCTTAAAATTTTAAATGGATTAGGATCGAAAACAATGCCATCATAGCTTACTTTCATAATTTTTTCAATATCTGACTGGGTAATATTTTTTAGCAGTAAAAGATAGTGATATTTTCTACTTTTGAAAAAAGGCTTGGCTGGCAAAGCATTGGTAATGACGATAGATGAATTAATGGCTAAGACAGACTTCTTAAACGCAGCTAATTTTGTCGTATAGTCATTAATTTGCCGTACTTTAATGATCACTTTTAAGATGCTTTGTGTTGGCGGTAAAGATAGCGCTTGACGATTTATTATTTCATTTTTTAGAAATTTAAGTGGTTGACGATAACTAGTTTCCACAGAATTTTCTGTAAATGATTGGACAATGACGGGTAGTCTAGTACTGGCAAGCTCAGTCAATAAATAGTTGACCTGCCAATTGGTATTAAGATCAATTGGTGTTAAGAATTGTTCAATAATCGGCACAATGATCACGCCAAAATTAAAAAAACTAAGATAAGGCAGAATGCTAGTAGAAGCTACTACTAGATCACCCTCTTGTCTATTATCTTTATCAAAAATAGTGATTTGGTGATCAGGATAATTGATCTTCAATTGTTCTTGGATTTTTTGAACGCCTAGTCCCTTGGTCAACAGTTTACTACTTTGACACTGAGGGCATTTTGTTGGTGCGCTCTGAGAGTGTAGGCAATTGGCACAAATCAGACTATTATTCTCTTGATCATAGTTTAGATCAGTTTGGCAGTGATGGCATTGTAAGGTCTGATGGCAATCAGCACAATAAAAAAGGCGACTGTGATGAAGTCGATTGGCTAGGATCAGGACACTTTTTGGTTTCTGTAAACATTCGTCGATGACAGTGGTAATTTGATAATTTAACCAGCCATCATCGCTCATTTTGATAAAATCAATTTGTTGATCAGCTTGACTAGTATTTAAACGTAAATATTTGATGGTCTTATTTTTAATCTGCCAGTAAATCTCTGGACTAGGTAAACAGTCTAAGTATAATAGCTTTGTCTGAAGATTATTGGCAATAATAATTGCTAGATCAATAGTGTGATAGCGTGGTTTTTGATCCCACTGATAATGGTATTCGCTACTAGCCTGGTCAATCACAAAATATTGTAAGTTTGTAAAAGGGAAGAAAAGTGCCTTACGAGTGCCAATGATCAGCCTGATCTTACCACTATTAATTTTTTGCCAATAGTTCTTCAATTGATTTTTATTTAAATTAGCATCGATCAAGGCAATTTGGTCTACTGTGATTTGTTGTCGCAAATACGCAGCAAGCTCAAACATTGTTTGCTTATTAGCACACAAAATAAATAATTGTTGATTTTTCTTTAGACCAGATAGTAATTTGCAGTAAAAATTTATTTTATCACTAGTGGTTTGATACTGGACAAAATTTGTATCTGAAAATAGTGGTAATTTAAAATCTTTTATAGTAAATTTTTTCAGTGCTGGCAACTGATATTTTATTTGATGATTATTCAATGGAAATTGGGGGATTAAGGCATCTGCTGTTTGTGGCCAAGATAAGCTCAGTTGTTTAGCAATTTGTTCTAGTGATTTTAGTTGACTGCTAGCCAGTGAAAGATCCAATTGTTTGCTGATATATTTCAGGGTTTTGATTGATGAGATTTTTTTGAAATCATGAACAAGACCAATCACTTTCTTTTTACGAAACTCAATCACCACAAAACTACCAACGCGTAGACTTTGTAACATCTCAGTTGGGACTAGGTAGTCAAAAAAATTAAGATTGCTAGGCAATCTTAATAATGGAATAATACTAGCGATCATTTTATTGTAGTTTAAAATTGGCAGTTAAATAACCAATCCCGAGAGGATATTCGTAGGACAAAATCTCTGTTTCAAACTGGGTATTCTTCAAAACACCCAAAAGTGTGATCAGAGTGCGATAGCCAGACGGCTTAGCCTCAGCTATCAATTGTTGATCAATATCAAGTAAACGGCTAATATTTTTTTTCTTCAAGTTATCTATCACAAAATTATCAAATTCTTTTCCGCGAATTGATAATCCACCCGGCGCATCCTCAGTCAAACAGTGAGAAAGATTGCCACTAGCAATGATACCGATGCGCTTATTGGAATTGATGCAACAATCTTTGATTTGATTACCGAACTGCCAATGCCTTTCATAGTTGAGTTGGCTATTGTTGATTGGGATTACTTTTGTATTGGGTAAATTTTTGAGTAGATAGAAAAGGGGAATGCCGACAGAGTAGTGTAGTTTTTCATCACTATACAAAACAACTGATTGTCTAGTTTCAAGATATTCCCTGATTTGATAAGAAAGCTCAATATCATTTTTGTAAGGAGAATATTTTGTAATATCGCCAAAGGTGGCAAAGTCCGCTGTTAGACTTGAGGCATGGTTGATGCCAAAAGCATTATCAATTAGATCGTTCTGATTGGCAAAGACAATAAGCGTTTCAATGCTTAGTTGATAGATCAGTTCATTTAACTTTTCTAAAGCACGAATAGTATTGGCAACTTGGGTAATATTATCACCACCGATCTCCGTAATGATCAAAGGTGGATGGGGCACAAAAGCTGTTAGGTTGATCGACATTTTATTCGATAATAGTTAATTCCTCGCCCAAGGGATGTAGCGCTAGTGCTTCTGGAGAGGTTTCGATGACAGTGCTCCATTTATAGCCATAGTTATCAAAGACTTGTTCTGAATTTATCGGACGGCGATCGCCATTGGAGATGACAAATACTTGAGCATTGTCGCTGGCCTTAACCAAAGTACCATCTTTGAATATGGCCGGTTCACTAGTTTCATATTGTGCTAGCTCTTCAGTAGTGGTCATCTGGACTTTAAAGCTACTAAATCGGTTTTGAATGATTTCTGGGGCGAGGATGCTTTGTTTAATACCACTCTCTACATAATAAACCTCTTGAGTCACTGAATCTTCTAATAAAGCACCGGTAGGATAAGCATCATAGAGAGTTAAAGCTTTGCCTGATGGTATGCCAGCTAAGTCTTTAAAAGAAATTTCCTCAACTTCTTCTGGATTAAAACCAATTGTGCGGAAAACTTCCCAAGAAACAATCATTCTTTTCTCTTCATCAGCAATTAAGTAGATAGAACCATTTGGTGTTTTAACCAGAGCATACAAAGGAAACTTGATTGGTGGGCCTTCTGCATAATCAGCTAAATCTTCAGGAGATATCTCAATAATCATCTCTGGGTTATAACGCGTGACTAAAGTGGCATAAGAAGTAATCCAGCGATTTTGACCATTTTTCAATAAATAGACTTTTGGATCGCCTTCGACCATTACTAATGATCCATCTGGGTAAGACTTGCCAAACCAGCGATCCCAGATTTTCCAAAAATTATAATTAGCCCCAATTTTTAATCCCTCATTATTGATGGTATTGCCTCGGTAAGGATTATAAGTATATAATGCGGCAGTAGCTTTTGATTGTGGTGTAATAGAACAACTATCTTGTGTAGTCTTAATCTGGCCAACACACCAGTTAGTAAAGCTACAACCATTCGCCAATAAATCTGGCCAATAGTTAATCATGAAGATCTTAGCAGCTCCCTTTACTTGAGCATTAAAGCCACGATAGGCTTCATTGCATTGACCACCATAACAAGTAAAACCAGTTGCCCAATCATACTGCTTTTGACTGGGTGAAGGATCTTCAATCAGACTTTGCTCTTTTTGTAGCAAGGTCATTAATACCTTAGGACTAATGCCATAGGTTTTGGCTGTGTTGTAGATAATGAAGCTAGCTGGTAATTTTACACCCGGATCAACATAACTACCAAGTGTACCTTTGATTTCAAGGAAGGCTTGAATTTGTTCTAAAGACATACTATCAGAATCCGTAAAATTTCGATCAGAAATAATCAAGTTGCCATTGAACTTTTCATTTGTTTCATATTCTTGGATTGCGAAAACAGGGATAATATTAACATTTAATAGCAAAAGACAGGTTAGTACAAATGCAGTCGAAATCTTTTTCATATTTATTTGTATTTTAATTTATAAGCCTGTTTATTATACCATTTTTTCATTGATATTGACAAAATTAATAAAGTATGATAATTATCTAGTATTGATGAACTTTAAAAGAAAAACCAAGAAAGGAGTGTAGTACAATGAATACTACAAAAAATGAGTTAGCTAGAATCAAAGAATCGATATTAGCTATCAAAGCCTTAAGCAGTGAAGAGCTTGGAAAAAAGCACCAATCTCTTGCTAAGGCTCTAAAGGAATTGGCTTTGTCTGTTAAGTCTGATCGGATTGAAGCAGCTGAGGCAGATCTTGAACGTGCGAGACAAACCTTTTCACAGGGTAGTCTAAAAAGTACAGAAGATCTCTTTAATGAAGACAGAAAGAGGTACTGCTTAAATGACTTGAAAATGGTGTTTGCTAGGATAGAATTATTTGATGAAGATAAACCAGTAATGGTTGAAGTGGGGACATCGTCCGGCACCATTATTCTTAAATCGCTTGTAGACCCAGATCATGATTGGTTTGTTCGACATGTTACTGTTCCTATAATAGAATTGGACGGGCTGCCAAAACAAGATGCAATATTCCTTAGCCAACTGGGGGATATTAGACTTGTTGTGGAGATAATTGAGAACGTTGTGGCCAAAAACAATGAGATACTTAATTTACAAAAGCGAATTCCAGATCTACAGGATAGTGTTGGTCGAGAAGAGAGCAGACTGGTAGAATTGGGTGTAGATATGAATGATCTTGACCCAGCAGCATCCTTACCTCCTATACTCTAGCTATCCTTCCTTGAAAAAATAACATTTTAACTTTGTTAATGAAGCTCTGTTACAGTAAATGTGGCAGAGCTTTTTATATCCTTGACTGGAAAATAGCAATGAGTTAATCTATTAATTTGATAAAGGTCGCAGTGAATGCGATTTTTTATTATGAACAAACATTTGTATAAAAATAAATATTGAGTAGAGTTAACTCGGTTGTAACATTGTAATTGTTTATTAAATGCTGTGTGGGTCATAATAATAAATATGAATAAGTTCACTCACATATTGCCCTCTGAAGGAGGACAAGATGTATGAAAACAGTATATACATTGCGGGGTATTAATGGTTTTCAGAAATGGTATGATTACGCATATAAAAAAAATAAGCG
>PFMC01000046.1 GCA_002785295.1 Candidatus Komeilibacteria bacterium CG_4_10_14_0_8_um_filter_37_78 | reverse complement strand
ACCTGCAGACGCTAAACTAAATTTCGCATTATAGGTCACAAATTGATCTGCTACTAAATCAAACATTCTTTGTACCGTATATCTTTGTCCAGATTCAAAATTATAAGGAAACGATTCTCCTAATGAATTATCATAAGATAGTATCGGTTCACTACAATCCAAATCTAAGTATAGTAGGGGGGAATTTACATTTTTGGCATCAAAAGAAACAACATATTCAGTCTTAGCCTTAATTTCAACATTTTGTTTAAAGGCAAACCTATCACCGTGATTACCAGCATTATAATATTGAACTCTTACCCCGCCAGAATTATCCCGACCACTATTATTACTCCAATCAATAAAACCATCTGTCGTAGCGTCACCCCAGAAATCTGGCGCTGTATTAGGATTGGTATTGATCTCAAACTCACCATTATATAAGAGATTGTCGCCTTGGGTACCGTGTGGATCAATAAACTCAGTACAGCCATCATATTCTACCTGACACAAACCCACCGTCCCAGTCCAACTATCCTCTCTTCTCTTTGGCAGGGATAAACCCTCGGCGCAGGCCACTAAATCATCTTCTTCTAAAGAGCTTGTCTGATACCAACCAGCCGTAGCAATGCTGCCATTGCGTTCATAATTCTCGAGATAAACACAGGTGTTATCTCCTGGATCACGCAGATAAACTTCTTTACCCTCAGAAGCATAAACATCACAACCAATACCATTGAAACCACACAAACTCAAATCATAATTATCAGGGTCTGACTTAAGATACACATCATACCACTGCTCAGTGGATTGATTTTGCCAACCCAGCTCTGTACAACCTTTATTGCTAGCCGCACAATAATACTGACTATCATCTACGAAATAAACAATATTATCAGCAGCCACTGTAATTGGTGTAGTATTACCAGCTCCATCATATTCAACAGACCATATCTGCTCAAATGGTGAATCACTATTGTGTGTATCAACAAATTCAGTACAACCAACCTTATCCTCCCCACAAATAGATGAAAAACTCATCAAATAGTGAATATTGCCAGCCCGATCATTATATTCTTGGCAACCAAGTTGACTATTATCTTCTTCTACACAAGACAATGGAATAAACCATGAATCTTCAATAATATAGATATCTTTGGTAATTTCCTTTAAAATAATATTATCAATCCAATAAGTAGTATCATTAAAATCTATCCCCACTTTTACATCGGTCAAATCAAAATCTGCAGACACAGAAGCAGGCCCATACTGATAATAAGTCCACTCGCTATAATATTCTTCCGCATTACTATCAACAAAATCAATACTATCGTTATTGTTATTGATCAAGAAAATATTCAAAGGATTATCACCATCGCCATTTGTTTTAGCCCAAAATGAAATTGTATAAGACTTATTGACTTGCACTACTGCTGGACGCGTAACCACGGCATTATTAATTTTCATTGAATGACCACCAGTGATAGACGCTTCTGTGCTCAAAGTAGGTGATGGATCACCAGTCCAGCCAGCCAAGGCACTCTCAAAATCATCTAAAAATACACGACGGATATTACTACCATTATTACCCTTGTACTCGTGACAACCAACTTCTACTGCTGCACAACTATTTGATTCTTCCGGAAGAATAATGGCAATATCATTACCCTTAGTTCTGCGAAGTTTGGTACAACTATCACTAGCCTTGATCACCTTAGCTTCACGGCGAGTGTATTGATTGTTATCACTATCAACATAATTGCGACAACTTGGGGCATTGGGGACACCTGCACAATCATCAATCTCAACCACGTCATCAGTACAAACATTCTGTCCTAAAGTATCATTATATTGAATATTAGTACAAGGTCCATCATCAACATTGCTTTGCAATAGCTGCCAGACCTTAAGCTGATAGCCTGTCGTATCTGAACCCTCCCAAGTATAATAAACGCCAATATTTGGATTGTCAGCAGTGACGCACATACGCAAACCATTATAATACATCCTGTTTTCACTATTAGAAATATCAGTAAACTCTTCACAACCAATAGCTGCTAAACTACATTGTTGAGCTGAATCATAAATAAAGTCGCGTGACGCTGGCACCACTGGATCAAACATTGCTTCAATTGGCGTCACCATTTGAGCATAGGACTGATAATTATTACATTCTTCATTACAATAATCACCAGCTGACACTTTACCCGGTACTGCAGGATCACCACTAACCGGCGTATAAAGTTCACAACCTACTTCACTCGCCTCACAAACAGGTGCATACTGATAGCAGTCATTGCTGGCCAGAGTTGAATTATCACAATTTAGATAGTCTGGTGCTTTCTTTAAATATGTTAAATTGTACTGACCATATGGTTTATAGGGAGTAATATTGGCGCCAAGTTCAATTTGGAGATTATCAAAATAGGCAACAATATCACCAACATTATCACCAGTTCGTCTAAGATCCATCCTAATTCTAACAAAAGCTGTTTCCTCTCCAACATCCACAGTCTCGCTTAAAGAGTGCCAATTATCATCATTGTCTAAACCCTCAACATGCTGATGGTGAGCAGTGCTATCATCATCAGAAAAGGTTGGGCCATCATCATTATAATCTGTTCCATTCCAATTTTCAGGATACATAAACAAATATAGCCTCACATAGCCTGGTCCATCATAAACATATTGGCCAGAGACACTCACTGTCTTATTCAAAACACTACTTGGCATGGCGATTACTGGTGACCACCAATAGACCGCATTAGAATCAACAAAAGTTTGCCCAGCAGTATTCACTAATTTTGCGGAATTGTTGCCAGCAAATACTTTCTCGCTTGTCACTCCACTATCTCCATTTGCTGCTTCAATCTCGTCAAGATGCCAACCCTCATCCCCAGACTCAAAACCACCATTAAGTAAAAGATTGATCCCTGGTTCAGTCTTGATCAATTCACTACAACCAGCATTTTGTCCTTCACAAGTACCTGCTTGATTATTCAAATATATCAAAGCGTCTATCCAATTACCCTCATCATCCTTTTGTGTACTATAAGACTGGCAACCAACCTCATCAGCACCGCAAAAGTCTACTGTATCCTTGATAAAGTAGCTCGTACCATTTTGATTGGTGAAGCCACGGCATGAGGCAAAAGCTTCATTGCATTGATCCCCCCCAAAACGCCAAACATTTTCTTCTCGAGTACAATATCCCCAAGCTCCAGGCAAACATGAACCGTCATCAGCTTCTTGTAAACAAGTTTGAGTATCAACACAAATCTCACTACGCTCAACATCATACTTTGACTGCAAACGCGGACCATAACCTTGAGCGCGACATTGCGCCAATGGTGCTTTCAAAACCCAGTCTGAATCAATCAATTTATAATATTGTGAAGTTGGATCATTAAATGCATTGATCACTTCTTGCAAAGTTGCTGGATCATCAACACTACTCTTATCTGCTGCTATCTCCCAACCCAAGGGGATCAATCGTGCTAAACGCATTTTCTGTAAATTTGAATAACAGAGAGCTTCTTTATAACAATATTGTAAATCTGAATGCTGTGTACTATCTTTATTGATTAAAGGTAAATTGGGATCGATTAATTTCAAATTAATTGCTTCTTTTAAGGTGATTGGTTCACCGCGATTAAAAGCAGCATAAAATTTGGAACTCATCACACAATTGTTTAACTCAATCATATCCTTGTTTGTTGGACAAACCGTAAAATCCGCTAATGGATCATACTCCTCAGGATCACCAAAAGTAACCACAGCTAAATCTGAATAATAATCACTTCGCGCTTGTGATGAAATAGAACCTTGTCTAAAAACGCTACTATCATAGACGCCTGAGGTACCTGAAGAATCTATGGCAATTTGTCTATTCTTAGATTTTGTAAGATTGCTAAATCCTTTAGCCAGCCACTTATTGATTAGTTTGGCTGTCAAAGTATTGGTAAAGGTACTCAAAGCCCGACCCAAAATAGAACTTTTCGAATTTGCAGCCACCTCATCCTTGGTTTGTTTTGCATTTGTTACTGTCTCATCAGACATCTCTTTAGCATCCTCTGATATTTCTGGTGGCGTCTCTACTTGTGTATTAGTTTCATTTACTTTTGGTACATAAGAACTTTTTGCGGCTTCTGCTTTGGCAATTTCTTCTTTTTTACTTATTTTTCCTTGTAATTCATTGTTTAGCGTAACTGCCGCTGAAAAATCACTTCGGCCTGGCTTAAAAGAAACATTCAAACCTGACAAAACACCACTCATGGCTTGAGATAAATTTTTACCCTTTAAATTGTCTAAATCATAATCTTCAATAAATCGATCCCAATTTTTGACAATATCAGCTAGATCGCACTTTGGCTTTGGTGGCTGGACACTTTTGAGTAAAGACATGGTAATAACCACCTTGATGTCTAAAGATGGTTCACAAAGATTAATACCAAGCCCCACCCAACTTTCACTCAAATTACCGATATAATCACCCGCAGCTGCGCCAGCAGCATCCTTTAAAATATCCTGAAATACACGTCCTTCGAGCAGTGACCCCTGACCACGATTACCCGAGACAATGCTTTCTGCTGTTTTAATAGCCATATTTTGAGCGAAAATCTCGACTGCACTAGAAATCAATTTTGTCTGAATTTCTGTTTTAAAAGCATCTTTCATGTTCTTAATCCAATTTCTTGTCCATTGAGCTGTATTTTTTACCGACCCAGCAATGATCGCCCAAGCGTCACTGATGGCATAAGCCTTTTGAGGTACTACTAAAGAACCAAAAACAATACTACCAGCAAAACAGATAACTAGAATAGATAAAATAATTTTTTTTGA
>PFMC01000068.1 GCA_002785295.1 Candidatus Komeilibacteria bacterium CG_4_10_14_0_8_um_filter_37_78 | reverse complement strand
GTGTTAATTTTTAGCTATGAGTTGAGAAACTCTCATTTTAGGCTAATCTTACCACTGCTTTTAGGTTTTCCACCACACTAATTATTATAGAGCCCTATTTTTTTGAATTATTATCAAAATAGGTATATCATAGTAAGAGTAAAATTTATAATTTTTAATTAAATCTGACCGCATTGCTTCGCTCCACGCCCGTTACGATATGCATAGCGTTGCAGGCGGGAAAGTTAAGGGTATAGGAAATTTTTAACTTTTACCCTTTAAATTCTTAATTGTTATATGATGAAGTACGAAAAGTGGAATATTGAGAAGTTTAATCACGATACTATTTTAGTCCAAAATGGGAAGGTTTTTTATTTTGATCCCTATCAGATCGATATGATCAATATGCCTCGGGCAGACGTGATTTTCATTTCCCATCATCACCAAGACCATTGCAGTCCTGACGATATTGAAAAAATTATCAAATCAGACACTTTGATCATTGCTACTGAGAATTGTCGGCCAATTTTAGATAAATTTCAACAGACCAAGCATTTTATTAAACAAAATGAGGAGTTTGAGCTTGATGATTTTAAATTACAAACCATCCCCGCTTATAATATTAATAAATTTCGTTCTCCTGGTCAGCTTTTTCACCCTAAAGAGGATGGTGGCGTTGGCTATCTTGTAGAATTTGAAGATTTGTGGCTTTATTTTGCTGGGGACACTGATGTTATCCCGGAAATGGCTCAACTCGAGAATATTGATATTGCCTGTTTGCCTATTTCGGGAGTCTATGTGATGACCGTAGAGGAGGTTAAAGAGGCGATCGCTAAGATTAGCGCAAAGATTATTATACCGATGCACTATGGCGTAGTGGCTGGTGACCGCAGCCAAGCCGAAGAACTAAAAAATACATTGCCCGAGCAAGATATTCGCATTTTGGACTAGCTTATCCACATTTGTGAGATCCCACATATAGTGGTATTATAGAACGCGAGGGCACTATATATTGTGATAGAGCCAAAAACAAAAATTATCAAAGCAGATTGCTTAGGCTCTATTTTTTTATCGCCTTGATTATCAAAAAGTTTTATATATTCAATCATTAACCCACAAAAATATGACCACTGAAAAAGATATCAATATTGAAACTATTACTTTAGAAGAGGATGTCCAAGAAATGGCTTCTGACAGTCAGACTAATAATGATTCTAAAACAAAGACTCAGCCAATGACTGGTTTGCAAGGGCTTAAGATTGAACAAAAGTTTTCAACTGCTGGAGTTCATCCTTTTGATGAAATAGAGTGGGAGTTGAGAGAAGCGAGCATCACCAATGAAAAGGGTGATGTTGTTTTTTCTCAAAAAGATGTTGAAGTGCCAGCTGATTGGTCACAGCAAGCTACCAATATTGTGATCTCCAAATATTTTCGTGGTCGGATTGGTACTTTGGAAAGAGAACGGAGTGTTAAACAGATGGTTGGTAGGGTAGCAGATACAATCAGTCGGTGGGGTAAGGATGGTGGTTATTTTAATTCAGAAGAAGATGGCGAAAAATTTAACGCCGAATTAACATATCTATTATTAAATCAATATGCTGCTTTCAATAGTCCTGTCTGGTTCAATGTTGGTGTAGAAAAAAAGCCTCAGTGCTCTGCTTGCTTTATTAATTCGGTAGAAGATGATATGAAATCTATTTTGAATTTGGCTGTTACCGAAGGGATGCTTTTTAAGTACGGTTCTGGCACGGGTACAAATTTTTCATCATTACGTTCATCTAAAGAATATTTAGCCAATAGTGGTGGCAAGTCATCTGGCCCAGTTTCCTTTATGAGAGGTTTTGATTCTTTTGCTGGCGTGATCAAATCTGGTGGTAAGACTAGACGGGCGGCGAAGATGGTGATTTTGAATATTGAACATCCTGATATTGTTGAGTTTATCAATTCCAAATCACACGAAGAACAAAAAGCTTGGGCCTTGATTGATGCTGGCTATGATGGTTCTTTTAATGGTGAAGCCTATCAGTCAGTATTTTTTCAAAATGCCAATAATAGTATTCGGGTCACTGACGATTTTATGAGAGCAGTTGAAGACGATGGTGATTGGTATACCAAATATATAACTTCCGGTGAAATAGCAGATACCTATAAAGCACGTACTTTGATGTCCATGATCTGTGAAGCAACTTGGATTTGTGGTGATCCAGGGATGCAGTTTGATACGATCATTAACAAATGGCACACTTGTAAGAAATCTGGTCGGATCAACGCTTCTAATCCTTGTTCAGAGTTTATGTTTCTTGATGACTCTGCTTGCAATCTAGCGTCACTGAATTTATTAAAGTTTGCAGACGAAAAAGGAAATTTTGATGCTGATTCTTTCAGACAAGCAGTAGAAATTATTATCACAGCACAAGAGATTATTGTTGAAAATTCAGCTTATCCAACAGAGAGAATTACTCAAAATAGCATAGATTACCGACCCTTAGGATTGGGTTATGCCAATCTAGGTGCGATTTTAATGCTCAAGGGCTTGGCTTATGATTCTACTGAGGGACGCAATTTTGCTGGCGCTGTCACTTCTTTGATGACTGGCGCTGCTTACCAGCGATCAGCAGCCATTTCTGCCAATCTAGGGCCCTTTAAATATTATCAAGCCAATGAAGACAGCTTTCTAGAAGTTATTGCGATGCATCGGGCAGCTGCTTATAAGATCAAGTCTGATGGCGTACCAGAGCCATTATGGAAAGCCGCTAAAGAGATTTGGGATGATGCTTATACCCTTGGTCATCAGTATGGGTTTAAGAATGCACAGGTCTCTGTTTTGGCACCAACTGGGACAATAGCCTTTTTGATGGACTGTGATACAACGGGTATTGAGCCGGACATCGCCCTGGTCAAATATAAATGGCTTGTTGGTGGGGGATTGATGAAGCTGGTTAATAATACTGTCAAACCAGCACTAGTGAATCTTAGTTATGGTAAAAATGAAATTGAAGAAATTATCAAATATATTGATGAACACGATACTATAGAGAATGCACCTTATCTTAAAGAAGAACATCTGACAGTTTTTGATTGCGCTTTTAAACCTAAAAATGGCATGCGCTCAATTCATTATATGGGACATTTGAAAATGATGGGGGCAGTGCAACCATTTTTATCCGGTGCGATTTCAAAGACGGTTAATTTACCAAAAGATGCTACCGAGGAAGATGTTTGGGAATCTTATTTGACTGCTTGGAAGCTAGGCATTAAAGCTGTCGCTGTTTATCGGGATGGCTCCAAGCGAACACAGCCACTCAATACCAGTAAAGACAAAGACGAAAAGAAAGAAACAGAGAAAGAGGTTGAATATAAACCAATGCGTAAACGGATGCCTGATGAAAGGACAGCAGTGACACACTCTTATCGGATTGGTAATCACAAAGGCTATATTACAGTCGGTCTTTATGAGGATGGCACCCCAGGTGAGATATTTATTGCCGCCGCCAAAGAAGGTAGCGTCATTTCTGGTCTTTTGGACTCATTTGCCTTGTCTATTTCATTGGCTTTGCAATATGGCGTGCCCTTGAAATTTTTGGTCAATAAGTTTGTTCATTCTCGTTTTGAGCCATCAGGTTATACCAATAATCCTGACATTAAAATTGCTAAATCAATCGTTGATTATATTTTTCGTTGGTTAGCCATCAAATATTTGAGTCATGAAGATCAAAGTGAATTAGGGGTTAATGGCTATCATCATCAGGAAGAAAAAAAAGTTGAGACTGCAGCTGTTGATATAGAGGAAGATATGAAGACAACTACGAATAACAATATAACAAGTGGTGGTAGTGAGTTTAAATCTCAAACCCGTAAGTCAATCAAAAAACTGGAGCTAGACACAGACAATGATGGTGACCCAGATGCTTTTTACTATGAGGAAACAGAAGAGTCATTAAAAGGTTTGAGTTTGGGTGATGATGCTAGTGTCACTTTTGCGATGCAAGAAGATGCGCCACCCTGTGATACTTGTGGTTCGATCATGGTTCGTAATGGAGCTTGTTATAAATGCTTAAATTGTGGTGGTACTAGTGGGTGCTCATAAAAAGTGAAAAGTTAAAATTCAAAATGTAAAAGATTAAGTATGAATTATAATTTTGATTTTTGACTTTTGCATTATTGATTTTCTTATGTCCAAATTCCAAATAACAAACAAATTGCAAATTACAAATTCTAATGTTTAAAATTATTTAGATATTAGGCATGAGTTTGGAATGTAGCCATGGTTTAGGAGGTGGGGATGAAAAAGTTGTTAGTAGTTGGTAATTAACATCATTTTATGACGATTGAAAGAAATAATGTAGACATACTGCCACGCCCCAAGGTCGGTATTGGAGTGCTGGTGATAAGGGGTCAGCAAGTATTACTTTTATTAAGAAATGGATCTCACGGTTCAGGAGAGTGGTGTTGTCCAGGTGGTCACTTGGAATTGGGTGAGAGTTTTGAAGAGGCTGCTCGTTTGGAAGTACGAGAAGAGACAGGATTAGAAATTGAGTCAGCAAAGGTCATTAGTTTAACTAATGATTTAGAGCATATTGATACGGATGATAAGCATTATATAACTGTCGGATTATTGGTTACGGATTTTACTGGGCAGGAAGAAATAATGGAGCCTAACAAGTGTCAGGGGATGGATTGGTTTGATTTGGATGATTTGCCTAGTCCATTGTTTGCACCCACAGCCAAAATGATCAAGGTTTATCAAAAAAATAAAGACAAAATCGATGTCCAAAAATTTAGGGCAAATTCAGGTTTATACGGGAGACTGTAAAGGAAAAACAACAGCCTCTTTGGGTTTAGCGATGCGTGCGCGTGGTCGTGGCCTCAAGGTAGCTGTTATTTTTTTTGATAAAGGTGCCTCGCCTGACGGGAGACAGGGTTTTGACTATGGGGAAAGGAATTCATTGGAAAAGCTAGGGATAGACTTTTGGGTAACCGGGTGTGTCCGTTTTGATAGTATTAAGAAAGAATTCAGGTTTGGCGTTGAAGACGAAGACATTGCTGAGGGTGCTAAAGGCTTGGTAATCTTTAGACAGTTATTGAAAGAGCAAAAGTATGATATAGTTATCTTAGATGAGATTAATTCTTCTTTGGCGTTGGGAATTGTAAATCAGGAGAAATTCTTAGAAATTATGGCGGAGAAACCAAAAAATGTAGAATTGATTTTGACAGGACGCAATGCTCCACCAGAAATTATCGAATTAGCCAATCTGGTGACAGAAATGAAAATGATCAAGCATTACTTCTATCAAGGCGTAGAAGTGCGCGAAGGTATTGAATATTAATTATTAAGATAAAATATATGAATGTAATAATTAAAGCAAGTAATATTGAGTTGACGCCACAGATGAGAAAATTTATTGAAGATAAAATGCAGACAGTGGACAAATTTTATCCGAATATTATGGAAGTAAGAGTAGAAATAGAACATGATACCCATCATCAGAAAGGCAATGTTTATCGCTGTGAAGCAAATGTCAATATTCCGGGTAAGCTTTTGCGAGTGGAAAAGTCAACCACTGATTTCAAAAAAGCAGTCAACAAAGTAAAGGATCATTTAAAAACAGTCCTGACGAAAGAAAAAGAAAAACAATCTTCATAATAGTTATATCAAAAGAGGCTCAATCTTTTTGGAGCGGTTGAGTCTCTTAATTTTAAAAAACCCTGTTTAGGCGACGAGGTTTTATATCTTTTCTAATTCTCTTTCGATAATTCTGCTTTTTAGCTCTGTGTCATCAATTTCAAACTTTAGCTTAGGCACTTTGCGGATGTGCAATGTTTTATTAAGGAGATGCTGCATCTTTTTTTGCTGAGAGCTTACTTTTTTCAAAGTAGAACCTTGTTTACTAATTGGTAGAATACTAAGCCAAACAGTACACCAACTTAAATCTGGAGTGACTTCGACACGGGTAATGGTTGCCAAAGAGTCACGTGGGAATTCTATTTCTCGAATAAAAATCTCATTAAGTGTTTGTTGGAGTAGTGAGTTTAATTGGTCGGTCCTTTGGGTCATTCTGTTGTTTCTTGATAAACTTCTAAAATATCATCAACTTGGATCACGGGTCTGCCTTGGTAAGTGATCCCACATTGTTGACCCTCCACTGCTTCAGTAACGATTTCCTTATTACACTGCAATTCTTTAATAGTACCCAAATCGACAAATTCACCATCACGAGTGATTTTGATAGCTTTGTCAGCTTGTACTTTTCCTTTAATAATCTCACCACCAATGATCATTGAGTGTTTGTCTGATTTGAAAATGGCCAACACCTTTAATTCACCAAGCTGAACACGTAGTGTTTCTTGAGCCTTGATCTTATTAAGAGCTGGTGCTACATCTTCTAATAATTTATAAATAATTTCATAACTATGAATAGTAACATCACTTTCCATCGCCAAGGTTTCAGCTGACTTAGCTGTTTTGACGTGAAAGCCGATCAGCATGGCTTTAGCTGCTTGCGCTTCTAAAATATCGTTTTCAGTGATATTGCCCAAGCCTCTTTTAATAATTTTAACTTGCGCCTTAGCTGTATTTAATTTCATTAGTGATTCAATAATAGCTTCTTGGGAGCCAACAACATCAGCTTTCAGAATGATGGGTAGTGTAGGAATAGCATTTTCATCATCACTGCCTTGGTCAGCAAAAGAATCGTGTGAATTGGCTGTTGTTCTATTACGTTTAGAATCTTTCATTCTTTGCTTCAATAGCTTGGGGTCATCAATTGCTTCTAAGACATCACCAACCGCAGGAGTTTCTTTCAAGCCAAGAATTTTGACGGGCTTAGCTGGTGGTGCGGCTGTCACCTCTTTATTAAATTCATCGCGCATCGCTTTGATCTTGCCAGTGACAGTGCCGACGGCAATAGTATCACCAACTCTCAAGGTGCCTGTTTGCACCAAGACTGTGGCGACAGGGCCTTCATTGCGATCTTTATGTGCTTCGATGATCGTACCAGCAGCCAGAGCATCGGGGTTTGACTTCAATTCTTCCATATCAGCGATAAGTAAAACCATTTCCAATAGTTCTGCTAGATTTTTCTTTTGTTTGGCAGAAATCAACATACAAACCGTTTTACCGCCCCAGTCTTCAGGTACCAAGTTGATATCGGAGAGCTCTTTTTTTACTCTTTCTGGATCAGCATTGTCCTTGTCTATTTTATTAATAGCGATAATAAAGGGTAAATTTTCTTTTTGACAAAGCGTGATCACCTCAATAGTTTGTGGTTGTAAACCATCATCGGCTGCTACCACAATGATCGCTACATCAGCAATCTTGCTACCGCGCGAACGCATGGTTTTAAAAGCTTCGTGTCCAGGTGTGTCTAAGAAAGTGATCAAACGATCTTTGATCTTTGCCTGATAAGCACCAATGTGTTGTGTAATGCCGCCAGATTCAGTATCGATCACATTAGTTTCACGGAAAGCATCAAGCAGTTTTGTTTTGCCATGATCAACATGACCCATCACAACAACGACTGGTGGTCGAGTAGCTTTATTTTTTTGATTATCAATAATATCTTTTAATTTTTGTTCCTGCCTGGCTGATGTTTTTTCTTCTATTTCTTTATCAGTGATTTTGGTGACTTTATAACCCAAGTCTTCACCAATGATAGTAGCGGTGTCAAAATCAATCGCTTGATTGAGATTGCCCATGATGCCATTTTTCATTAATTCAACCATCAATTTATTGACGGGTAGGTTTAGTTTTTCAGCAAATTCACGAACAATAATAGAGTAGGGAATGGCTACAGTTTTTTCTAGTTTTTTTTCTTCTTGTTGATCGTCAAGTCTGACTTCTGTCACCTTTTCTTCATCTGCTATCATTCTTTCTTTTCTTTTGTGATCAACCCAAGACTTTGTAATCTTATCAATCAAACGGCTATCGATCTTAATTGCTTTTTTACCAATATCAAAACCGAGCTCTGGTAATTTTTCGAGGAGCTCTTTGGTGGGGACCTTTAATTTTCGTGCTAGTTCTGTAACATTCATTGGTAATAAGTTAAATTAGCTTATTAAAATTTACTTTATTTTACCTACTTTGTCAACTCTGCTATAATATAGACATGAGTTTAGAACAATTATTTAGTACAGCCGTTGATCAGAAAGCTTCAGACCTACATTTGATTGTTGGTTTGAAACCCTATCTGCGAATCGATGGTAAATTGGTAGCAATTGAAAGCGAGCCACAATTAACCCCAGCTAAGTCTCGGGAGTGGATTTTTGCTTTGTTGGATGCAGAAAAAAAGGCGCGTTTTGAAGAAGATAAAGACTTAGATTTTTCTTATGAGATCAAGGATGGTTCTCGGTTTAGAGTCAATATTCATTTTGAGAAAGGTAATGTTGGTTTGGTTGCTAGAACCATCCCGGTCATTGTACCAAGCATGGAAGACCTAGCCATGCCGCCCATCGTTTATGATATTGTCCGTGAACCACAAGGTTTGGTTTTATTAACTGGTCCTACTGGTTCGGGCAAGTCCACTTCTTTAGCAGCGATGATTGATTTGATTAATAAAGAAAAGGCAGTCCATATTATTACTTTGGAAGACCCAATTGAATACTTGCATAAACCGGACAAGAGCATTATCATCCAGCGTGAGCTTGGTGAAGATCTGACAAATTTCAATGAAGGTTTGAAACATGCGCTGCGACAAGATCCTAATGTGATCATGGTTGGCGAGATGAGAGATTTGGATACGATAGCTACTACTTTGACTTTAGCGGAGACAGGACATTTGGTTTTAGCGACGCTACATACCCACGATGCTTCACAAACCATTGACCGCATTGTCGACGTTTTCCCACCTCATCAACAAAATCAAATTCGGATGCAATTATCATTAACATTGAAAGCGGTAATTTCTCAACATCTATTGCCATCAACTCAGGGTGGGCGTATTGCTATCAGAGAAGTGATGTTAAATTCACCAGCGATTGGTAATATCATTCGAGAGAACAAAATTGCTCAACTAAAAACAGCTATCCAGACATCTGCTGATAAGGGTATGTTTACCATGGAGCAAGATATAAAAAGATTATTAAAGGAAGGTTTGATCTCAGAAGAATCTGCAGAGATTTATATGAGATACATGCCTTATAAGGATTAAGCAGTCTTCATCCTTTGGATTTTGACTGCCATAGAATTTAAAGAGAAATGGATCCAGTGAAAGTTGCTTTTATGATTACGTCAATTACTATTGCATATTATGCGGTAGTTTTTTCTTTCTTTGGTTTACCAAACTTTTAGGACATTATATGCAAATAGAAAACCAGTCTCACTTGAGACTGGTCTTTTTTTAATACTATACAGGAAACCCTGCCAGTAGAAAGGCTTTAGAAGCTAAAGCCTGACGGATGGCAGGGATGGATGGTTTAACATACTGCAAGTATGTTAAACTGTTATCATGAGAATTCG